>JANOJK010000181.1:0-24688 GCA_031408165.1 Acidobacteriota bacterium
CCGACAGCGGGGAAGTGCTCCTGTCGCGCGAGCGCGATCGCGTGTCGCTCTGCATCAATTCGTTTCCCACTGACGGTGTCGTCGAAGCGCGGCTCGTGGACGTCGGCGCCGGCCTGCCGGCCGACTACGAAGGCAAGGACGTCAAGGGGGCGGTGGTCCTCGGGTCCGCGGCGGCGGGGCAGTTGTGGCAGCAGGCGGTGAAGGCTCGCGGCGCCATCGGGGTCATTTCCACGGCGATTGCGCCGTACATCCGGCCGGACGATCCGTCGCAGTTCGCGTTTCCCGATCAGTGGGACGTCTTTCAGTGGGGCAGCGTTCCGTACGACGAGGGGGCGAAGGCGTTCGCCTTCAAGGCGAGCCTGCGCGTGGCCACGAGGATGCGCGACCGCCTGCGGCGCGGTGCCGTCAAGGTCTCGGTGGACGTCCGCTCCACCTTCTACGACGGCCCGAGCCGCTACGTGGTGGCGGAGATTCCGGGCACGGCAAGGCCGGACGAGCGCATCGTGATGGTTGCGCACATCCAGGAGCCCGGCGCGAACGACGATGGGAGCGGGTGCGGGACGCTGTATGCGCTGGTGCTCGCGCTGCAGAAGGCCATCGCCGCGAAGGCGCTGCCGGCGCCCGGGCGCACGCTGACGTTCATCTGGGGGGACGAGAACCGCGCGAGCCGGCATTGGCTGACCGCGCACCCGGACCATGCGAAAGGCGTGCAGTACATGTTCTCGCTGGACATGACCGGCGAGGACGTGGCGAAGACGGGTGGCTCGTTTCTCATCGAGAAGCAGCCCGATCCCTCGGCCGTGTGGCCGCGGCCCTCCGATCCGCACACGGCATGGGGCGCCAGCCTGGTGAAGGCCGAGGAGTTGAAGGGCAGTCTCTTGAACGACGTGCACCTGGCCATCTGCCAGCGGCGCGCGACAGACACCGGCTGGATCGTGAAGACGAACCCCTACGAAGGGGGCAGCGATCACACCGAGTTCGGGAGCGTAGGCATTCCCTCTCTCCTGAACTGGCATTTCACCGATCGCTACTACCACACGAACCTGGATCGCCCGGACAAGACGAGTCCGGCGGAGATGGTGAACGTCGGCGTGGCCGTCGCGACGAGCGCGTGGTTCCTCGCGTCGGCGACGGACGCCGATGCGGCCGAGACGGTCGCCCTTGTCGCGCGCGCCGCCGAGGCGCGGCTGAGCCTGGAAGACCAACAAGGTGCGAGCGAGGAAATCCTCACGGCGTGGCGTAAGTGGTACGCGGAGGCACTCGACAGCGTCCGGCGGCTCAGCGTGGAACCCGGCGGACCGGCGAAATGATGGCGTCAGTCCTTGCGCCCGGCGATCGGTCGAAAGAGCGCCGCGAGATCATCGAGACGGACAGGTTTCGAGATGTAGCCGTCCATGCCCGCCTCGCGGCAACGGACCTCGTCGCCCTGCATGACGCTGGCGGTGAGGGCGATGATGGTCGGCCTGCTTCCCGGCCGGTCGGCGCGTATCCGCCGCGTCGCCTCCAGGCCGTCGAGGTCTGGTAGCTGGACGTCCATCAGGATGACGTCGTAGTCGCGGGCCCGTGCCCGTTCCACGGCATCAAGTCCGCTCCCCGCTTCATCGACCTCGAGCCCCAGCTCGCCCAGCATTAGCCGCACGACGTGCCGGTTCGCGTCGTTGTCTTCCACCAGGAGGATGGCCAAACCGTTCCGCGCAAAATTCTCACGGGCGGGCGGGACGGCGGGCGGCAGTCCGCGCCGCCGGCCAGCCGCTGCGCCAAGTGCGTCATGCAGCACCGAAGCCCTCACGGGCTTGGCAATGAGGTAATCGGGCGGGGGGAAGCCCGACACATCGACCTCCTGCCGTCGTGCGATGAGAATGAGCGGCGTGTCGGGTATACCGGCCGTCCGGTTTCTCACGGTCTCGGCCAGGAGACGGCCGGCACACGCCTCCCGGTCAATGACCACCGCATCGAATGGCGCGTCTCGAGAGAGCGCCAGCGAATCGCCGTCCTCACATATGCACGGGATGGCGCCCCAGCGGCCGAGCAGCGACCGAATCTGGTCGCCGACCACACCGGGTCCCACAACCGTCAGCACCCGAACACCGGCCAGTGACCCCCTGAGGACCTCCTCTGCCGGCGGCACTGGTAGGCGGGCGGGGAAGACCAGGGTGAAGGCAGAACCTTGCCCCACCGCGCTCTCCACGGTCAGCGTCCCACCTAACAGGCGGCTGAGGCGCTCGGAAATGGCGAGGCCGAGTCCTGCCCCGTGGCGGGGCCCCGACGTCGCCTCGATCTGGCTGAAACGCTGGAACAACTTGTGGTGCAGGTGCTCGGGAATTCCCGTCCCGGAATCGCGCACGGTGACGCTGAGGGTGACGGTGTCGCCGCTCGTCGCGTGCGTCCCCACGCGCACGGCCACCTCCCCGGCGTCGGTGAACTTGACCGCGTTCGACAACAGGTTGAGCAGGATTTGACGGATGCGATCGTCGTCGGCAATGACGTCGGTGGGGACCTCGGGATCGATCAGATACCCGATGTCGAGGCCCTTGCGCGCCGCTGGCTCGGTCACCGGATCGAGTGCTTCTTCGATGCATGCCTGTATCGAAAACTGCACCGGGACGAGATCCAGCAAGCCCGCCTCGATCCGCGAGGAATCGAGGATGTCGCTCACGAGCGCCAGCAGCATGGTGGCGCTGCTGCGGAGCATGCGGGTCAGATCCCGCTGAGGCGCGGGCAGGTCGGCTTGCTGAAGGAGGTCGGCGATCCCGACGACGCCCGTCAAGGGTGTGCGCAGCTCGTGACTCATCGTCGCGAGGAACTCGCTCTTGGCTCGCGCCGCCACCTCGGCGGCATCCTTCGCCTGGCGCAGTTGTTCTTCGTCCTCCCATCGCTCGGTCATGTCACCCACGTGGAGGGTCCAGATACGAGCCCGCCCTGCGGTGTGGCTCACGGCGGCGAGCTCCATCGGGAACTCGGTGCCGTCCCGGCGCTCACCAAATGTCACGATGCGCGGGAGGACGACGGAGGATCCATGATCGCGGCGCGCGAAGATCGCAGCCAGGACGCCGTGGGACCTCGCCGGCAGGATCATGTGCTCGATGTCCGCACCGAGGGCCTCCTGGCGGGTGAAGCGGAAGGCGCGTTCGGCCGCCTCGTTCAACTCGGTGATACGTCCGTCCGCATCGGTGCTGATAATGGGATCCGGAACGGCCTGGAGAATGCTGCCCGTGTGCGCCTGTGCGCGCAGCACCCCTTCGAGGGACGCCCGCCGGCTGACGAGATAGGCGGCGAACGCCGACACCCACAGTGCGCTCACGACGAGGAGCGTGACGCGCTGGATGGCATGCTCCGAGCGCAACCCGGCGTCTCGAACTTGCAGCGCGGCTTCCGCCTCGAAGGCTCGCTTCAGGTCCGCGATGGCCCGACGTACGTCGTTGAACCGTGCGGTCCCCTGCTGCTGGTCGAGCGCCACCCCCTGCGCGAAGCTGCCCTCGAGAATGAGGCCGATCACCTCGTCCCGAACGACCACGTAGCTTCTCCAGGTGCGCCCGACGGCGTCCATCTGCGCACCTATTTCCGGCGTCGCCATCAGCCCCGTGCGCGTCTCGAGCACTCGTTGTACACGCGTGCCGGACGCGCGCGATTGTTCCGCGTACTCGAGCTGGAGGTTCGCGTCCGACGTGTGGAGGGCATAGAGCAGGATGCGACGGACCTCCTGCGCGTGAAACTGCAGTTCGTCGATGAGATTGAGACCCTGGGAAAGTCGATCCTGGAGACCGCTGGTGTGGTCAACCGACAGTCTGAGATCCCGGGCCACGATCCAGGCGAGGCCCAGCACGGCCATCACGAGCGCAGCCGGCAGGCGCAGACCGCGGAGCGTTACACGCGGCCTCGCCATGGTGGTCGACTACCGCTCCCCGGCGTCCGGTGGCCGGGCCGTGCGGCGTCGCAACGGATATTTCGGTGAATCCGGAAGCAAGCCGTCGATGCGCAGCACTTTCGTCGAGCCATCAGCGAGGTCCGCAGGGACGTATCCAATGGCGCCCGGTACGTTGAACACGAAGCGAAGCATCGAGCTCGCCGATCGGATGGCTCGCGGTTCCTGCCCGAGGGCGCCGCGAAAGGTCTGGAACAGCACGTACCGGTCGAACTCCGCTTCCGACATCCCACACAGCAGCCTGATCGCGTCAGCCCGTTCGGGCTGCCCTTTTTCCCGAAGAACCACGGTGATCTTGCGTCCGTGAGGCCATGTCTGGGTGTCGAGCAGGAAGATGCGGCGCACCTCGCTCAGCGTGAGCCCGTCCACCGGATTCGAGCGATGGACAATGATGGCCAAAGCCGCCGGCTGTGCCGTCTGGGTGAGAGCTGTCTGGTGGAGCGGCCAGGCCAGCGCCGCAAGGACAGCGGCCGTCAGCGCAAGGACGCGTCTGGTCATCGGCCGGTTCACTAGAACACGAAGACCAGCTGCGTCCGCAGCGAATCCACGCGACGCTGTCTCGCGTCATTGGTCCGTTCGTACTGAGCTTTGATGCCGACCCATTGCGAGGTATCGATGCGCACGCCGGCGGTGTGAGCGATGATCGATCCGAACCCGCCGATGAGAGGCGTGCCTTCATCGAGGACGAGGCGATCATATCGATAGTACGGGCGGATTCGCCCCCAGGCTTTCGATGCCTGCGCGTAACCCACATTGTTGCGGTGGCCCCGTTCGCCAGGCGCGCGATGAGTCAGGCTGAGCCATTCGGCCAGGATCTCGACCTTGGGCGTCCGGTACGCGACATAACCCGCAGCGATCCGATGCGCGACCGACCGCCCCGAGCCCTGCGCAACGGTGTCGCGATAGTAGGTGCTCCCCAACTCCAATCCCCGCCAGCGTTCCGGCCGGTACGCCACACCCACATTGAGAGATTTGGCGGCGTTTTGGTCGCGGTTCGGGGTCTCCTCGGCGTCCGCCGTCCACGTGCGACCGTTGCCGGTTTCCACCAGGTAAGTGAACGTCGACCGGCTCCCGGGCACCGTGCCCCGCACCGTGAGCCCGACATCGTGCACCGGCAGGACGCCGCCTTCATCCTCGAATTCAAACACCTTCGGTCGACCGATCGCCTGTTGGAAGAACGCGCCGTGGTGAAAGGCCGCGTTGAAGAAACCCACTCCTGTGTGATACCGGCCAGCGGAGATCTGCAAGTGGTCATTGAACCGGTACGTCAACTGCAACCGCTCCAGGTCCGTCACCACCCGCGTGCTCGTGCCCCCTTCGAGCACCACCTCCGCCAGCACGCTGAGGCGCTCGGTGAGGGTCGAGGTCGCAAACAGATCGACCTGGCCGAGTGCGAACGAGTTGGGCGTCTCGCGTTGCCGGGTGGCTCCCCACTGGACGTCTCCGAACGCCCGAACCGTCAGTTTGGGGGTGGCCAGCGTTTCAGGCGCGTGGGGGGGCTCGGCGGGGGTCTGGGCGAGGACCAGGGCGGGGGCCGCGCAGAGCACCAGTCCGATCGTCAGTATCGCGAGGGCCGTCGTGACGCCACCGATCCGTCGCCGCGCCGGTGCAGCGACGGCGGCGTCCACACGACCGGCCGACGCGGCTCCCGCCATCATCGGACCCGGCTCATATGACGCGGTGCCGAGGATCACTGTCCGCCATCGTGCGCACAGGCAAGTCTGATCCGGACAAACGCCGCATCGTCCACGCCGGCGACCTCCATCGACGCGCCGCACCCGCGAATCATGAGGGACGCTGTGAGCAGGCCGAACGGACAGAGGCCGACTCCGTCTGAGTTGTCGTCGGCCTCCGCCGCCAGGTGAGACCAGGCGGTCCGCAGGAACCCGCTGGGCGGCGCATCGAGAATGACCTCGACTGAGGCACCACCGGATTGCCGGACGCGCAGGCGCACGATCTCTTCATTGCGCCGGTGCTTCAGCGCATGCTCGACCAGGAGCGCCAGCGCCCGGGCGAGGAGCACCTCGTCACCGCGGACCGTGACATCGGCCCCCGACGTGTCGATGCGGAGTTGTGCGGCGCTGCCTGCGCTCAGACGGCGGATCAGTCCCGCGAAGACCGCGGGCAGATGCGCGAAGAGGACGTGATCGTGACCCCGAGCGCCGAGAAACCCCAGATCCCCCGTTACGTGGATCAGTTCGCCGACCCGTGCGCCGATCCGCGTGAGTGCCTCCCGGTATGCCTCAGGCGAGCGCTCGCGCAGCAGCGCCAGTTCGACCTCGCCGGAGAGGGCCGAGAGCGGTACTCGCAGGGCGTGAGCCAGTGAGCCGGCATAGGTCTGAAGCTCGCGCGACGCGCCTTTGCGCTCGGCATGCCGGGTGGGGGGGGCACCGTGCCGGGACGCCGGCGCTGCCGGAGCGGGGAGCCCGGTGAACACGCGACCGAGCCACCCCCAACGGGCGGCGGTGACGTTTCCCACGGTTACGGATCATCCTTCCGCAGAATGTACCCGAGGCTGCGCACCGTGCGCAGCAGCGGGACGCCCGCCGGCTGGAGCTTCTTCCTCAGATAACTGACGTAGACGTCGATGACGTTCGACGAGAGATCCGCGTGGGTGCCCCAGACGTGCCGGGCGAGCTCGTCTCTCGTGAGGAGCACCTCCGCGCGCAGCAGAAAGTACTCCAGCAGGCGATATTCAGTTGCGGACAAGATCACGGTGGTGCCGTTCACCTTCGCCACCAGATCACGCTGGTCGAGTTCGATCGGGCCATACGACAGGACGGCGGTCGTCTGTTTGGTCCGGCCGCGGCGGGTCAACGCGCGCACCCGGGCGAAGAGCTCCTCGAACGCGAAGGGTTTTGCCAGATAGTCGTCCGCGCCGGCGTCCAGCCCCCGCACGCGATCGGCGAGGCCATCGCGGCCGGTCAGCAGCAGGATCGGCGTGTCGACACCACGGACCCGCAACCGGCGGCACACCATGAATCCGTCGTGGCCAGGAAGCATGACATCCAGGACGATGAGGTCGAAGCCGTCCTCCACCGCGCGTGCTTCGGCCGCCGCCCCGTCAGCCACCGACTCCACGTGGAAGAGCTCTTCCCGGAGCCCGCGATCGAGGACTTCGCGCGTCGCATCGTCGTCTTCGACAATCAGGACCCGCACAGATTCTCCGGCGCAGGAGGCATCCGCACAGAACGCCCCAGCGCGGGCGTTCCGCCGGCAACCATGTTCGTTTGAATCACTCAAGAGTACTCCAGATTGAGGCCCCGATCAACGGGCAAATCATCCCCGCTGATCGGCCGCTTTGTGGTTTTTCCCGGGGCACCTGTATGTATCGGGCCGCCCGGTCCCCTTAGTAAGTGTTCCTGAGATGAGTGCGCCGACGCCTCGATGCGGCCGATCCCCGATCGCCCATCGTGTGGGGAGGGCTGTCTCAGGGGGCGTCAACGGGGTCCGCGTGCGGGCGGTCCGGCGTCTGGTCGGTCCACACACGATACGCGTAGGAGGCGGCATGAATCGGACGAAGAGAGCGATCGCCCTTGGCGGCCTGGCACTGGCCTTGACGGTGCTGGTCGCCACGGCGGCAGGGGCGCAGACCAACCCGAGCGGAGCCATCAACGTTCAGTGCCCGGGCGATTCCAACGGGGACGGGATTCCGGACGGACCCGTGCCCGACGCCAACGGGGACGGTATTCCCGACATCAAGTGCATGCACCTGACCGGTGGCGACGGCTTTGTGACGATGGCCGACGGCCGCACGCAGTACATGTTCGGGTTTGCCGACGTCACGGGCGTGGCGCCGTCCCTGGTGATGAGCGCCGGTGCGCTGGCCGCCAACTTTCCGGCGCCGACCATCACGCTGAATGAGGGACAGCAGTTCTATCTGAACCTGACCAACGTCGGCATGGTGATGCGTCCGGACCTGTCGGACCCGCATTCGGTGCACTTCCACGGTTTCCCGCAGGCGGCTCCGGTATTCGACGGCACGCCTGAGAACTCGCTCAGCGTGAACATGGGGTCCACCCTCAGTTACTACTACAAGATCATGGAACCCGGCACCTACATGTACCACTGCCACGTCGAGGCCACCGAGCACATGCAGATGGGGATGCTCGGCAATCTCTACGTGCAGCCCCGGCAGAACCAGTGCGGGGTCGCCGGCAATCCGGCCTGCCCTGCCGGTCATGTGGCCGGCGCCAGATACGTCTACAACGACGGCGACGGCTCCACACGATACGACGTGGAGAAAGCGATCCAGATCGGATCGTTCGACCCTGAATTTCACGACGCGAGCGAGACCGTGCAGCCGCTGCCGTTCGCCACGATGACCGACCGCTACGCGATGCTCAACGGCCGCGGGTATCCGGATACGGTGAACACGGCGGTGATCTCCACCGCGACGGACCGGGGCGACAAGCCCAGCCAGCCGGTCAACAGCCTCGTGACGGCGACGTCCGGCCAGCGCGTGCTGCTGCGGATCTCGAACCTGAATGTGACCCGCTTCTACACGCTGGCCTCGACGATCCCGATGAAGGTCGTCGGCCAGAGCGCGCGCCTCCACCGCGGGCCTTCGGGCGCCGACCTGTCGTTCACGACCAACTCGGTGACGCTCGGCGGCGGCGAGTCCGTCGACGTCATTCTGGATACCACCGGCGTGGCGCCGGGCACCTACCTGCTCTACACGACGAACCTGAACTATCTGAGTAACAACACGCAGGACTTCGGCGGAATGATGACGGAAATCCGCATTGGCGGCTAGCGATCCCTTCCAGTCCCAGGAGCGAGACATGCGACGTCAGACGATTGCCACGAGTGTCCAGACCGCCGTAATGGCGTTGTTGATCGGGTTGTCCGCCACCAGCGCCCGCGCGGAGATTCCAGGGGTGAGCGGCACGACCTTCACCCTCACCGCCAAGGCCGACCGCATCTCCACGCCGGAGGGGGGAAGCTTCCTGTTCTGGGGCTTCGCCGCCGGCGGCGGGCGAGCGCAGTACCCCGGACCCACGCTGATCGTGAATCAGGGGGACGTCGTGACGATCGCCGTCACCAACGCGCTGCCCGCCGATGCCGGCCAGCGCGTGTCGCTGTCGTTCCCAGGCCAGACGGGCGTCACGGCGTCGTGCGCGAGCTGCGTGCAGGGCCCGATCGCGCTGGAGGCGGGCGCCGGCGGGACCGTCACCTATACGTTCACTGCGTCGCGCGCCGGCACATTTCTCTACAACAGCGCGTCGCGGCCGGACCTGCAGATCGAGATGGGTCTCATGGGCGCGCTGATCGTGCGGCCGCCGACGGCCAACCAGGCCTACGCGACGACCGAGTCCGCATACGACCAGGAGTACCTGTTCCTGCTGTCGGAAATCGATTCGAGGATTCACGACATGGTGGAGCAGCACGGCGTCGCGGCGCTCGACGAGTCGGGGATCCTCGCCAACCCGGCCGCGAACTACTGGTTCATCAACGGCCGCAATGCGCCCGACACGATGGCGGAGCCGGGCATCGGACGGCTTCCGACGCAGCCCTACAATTCGCTCCCGCGCACCCATCCCGGCGATCGCCTGTTGATGCGCGTCATCGGCGGCGGGCGCGACATGCACCCGTTCCATCATCACGGCAATCACGCACGCATCATCGCGGTGGACGGCTTCCTCAAGCAGAGCGCCGCACCGCCCACGCCCGGCACGCTGGATCTGTCGCACGAGGTGTTCACGATCCAGTCGCTGCCCGGACAAACGGTCGACGCGATCTTCAGTTGGACCGGTAAGGATCTCGGCTGGGACGTCTACGGCAATAACCCGATTCACGGGAGTGCCGGCCAGATCGCGCCGGCCTACGCCCACAGTTGCTCGCCAGGGCCCGACGGGCTGGATTCGACGACGCGGGAATACTGTGCCGACCACATGAAGCCCATCCCGGTCACGCTGCCCGAGCAGTTCAGCCTGACCTTCGGAGGGTTCTGGGCCGGCGCCTACCTGGGAGGGATGTCGCTGCTCCCGCCGGGAGAGGGTGGGCTCAACCCGAACGCCGGCTACACCTACATGTGGCACTCCCATACGGAAAAGGAAATCACGAACTACGACGTCTTTCCCGGCGGAATGATGACGATGCTCATCATCGAACCGATGGGCGTGCCCATCACGTAATCGGCGCCGCGGCGTGACGTGTCAGCAAACAGTCGCGGGCTCCGCCCGCGCAGCACCACTGGATTGTCCACCTGTCGATAAGGGATTCATCATGATGCGAACGAATAGCCGGCCTGCCGCTGCCGTTCTGAGAGTCGTGGCACTTGCAACTGCGGCCTTTGGATGGACGATCGCGACCGTCTCGGCGCAGACGCATACGGTCCACCTCATCGCGGCGCCGTTCACCAAGTCCGTCGCCCTGCCCAACGGCCAGGGGGTGACCGTGCCCATGTGGGGCTACGCGCTGGACAAGGAACACGTCCTGCCCGACCAGACCGTGCAGCCACCCAACGGGATGCTCGATCCGGACGAACAGGTGTCCTCACCGGGTCCGCGCATCACCGTGCCCGTCGGCACCGCGTCGCTCGCGATTGTGCTGTCCAACCAGCTCCCCGCGGCCACGTCGCTGGTGATACCAGGCCAGGCCTTCGTCGCGGCACCGGTGCTGGTGGGCGGCCGGGTCGTCTCCATGACCGCCGAGGCGGCGCCAGGCCTCTCGGCGACGTACACGTTCAACAGCGTGAAGCCCGGCACATTCCTCTATCAGAGCGGATCCCATCAGGCCGTCCAGATCCAGATGGGACTGTACGGCGCGGTCACGCAGGATGCGGCCGCCGGCGCCGCCTACAGCGGTGTGCCCTACGCCCATGACGTCGTGCTGCTGTACAGCGAGATCGACCGGGCGCTGCACCAGGCGGTGGCTGATGGTACCTACGGTACACCGGCCGGACCCACCAGCACGATTGACTACGCCCCCACGCTGTTCCTGATCAACGGTCAGTCCTACGCCAACCAGTCGGCCAGTCCCGCGATCGCGGCCGGGGCGGCCAACGAGGCGACCATGATCCGGTTTCTCAATGCCGGTCTTCGCACGCACGTCCCGGTGCTCGACAACGGGACCTTGAGCGTCGTGGCCGAGGATGGCAACAAGTATCCTTTTGCGCGGCCACAGGCGGCCGTGCTGCTCGCCGCCGGCAAGACCCACGACGCGATCTGGACGCCGGCCGCCGCCGGCGACTACCCGGTCTACGATCGGTCGCTCAGCCTGAACGCGCCGGGCCAGGGCGCGGCCGGCATGCTGGCGAAGCTCCGCGTGTCCGCGGCGGCCGCCGCTCCCGGTGATCCGCTGCCGCCCGCGGGCGCGCCTGTCGCGGTCAACGACGAGTACACGTCGCCCGAGGATACCGGCTTTGGCGCCAACGTGCTCGCCAACGACACGGGTGCCACGAGCGCCGAGCTCGTCACGAGCACCGGCTCGGGCACGCTCAGCCTCACGGCCACGGGCAGCTTTACCTACGTGCCCGCGCCCAACTTCTTCGGTGTCGATTCGTTCACCTATCGCGCCGTCAACAGCACCGGCAGCCAGCTGGCGCTGGCGATCATCACGGTCAGCGCCGTCGGCGATGCCCCGGTCGCCCGGGCGCAGGCGGTGGGCGTCCAGGCAACCGAGACGGTGCCGGTGACGCTGACGGCGAGCGACGCCGACGGCGACCCGCTCACGTTCTATCTGACGACCCTCCCGGCGAGCGGCACCGTCAGCCGTGTGAATCCCGTGGATTCGACACTCGTGCCGCTGGTCGCGGCCGACCTCAGGACCGGCCCTGGCACCGGCACGGCGATCCCCGGCGGGCGGGTGATCTACGAGGCCAACGGCGCGGTCCCCTCGGCCTCGTTCGCGTTCGTCGCGTCGGACAATGCCGGCACGACGGCCTCGGCGGCGGCCGCAGTCGCGGTCGCCGTTCATGCGGTCGTTGATCCGGCCGACGAACTGCTGTCGCCACTCTCCCTGAATGTCGTCGGTTCCAACGGCGCTGCCATCACCGGCGGATTCCGCTGGACGCTCGAGGAGGATCGCACCTACCGCGTGCAGCCGGGCGTCCTCGATCCGAAGACGTTGTCGGTCAGCTTTCACGCCAGCTACATGCCCGTGAAGCAGTCGGGCGACGAGACGACGTTGAGCGACCTGAAGGTCGATCCGTCCAAGCGCTACTTCGTCTCCGTGCTGCCCAAGACGGGGTCGTTCACCAACGGCGGCGCGGCAGTGGGGACCGGTCAGACGTCGGTGACGGTCAAGGTCAACAGCGGGCCGATGCCGACTGCCCAGATCCGCGTGCGGGTGTTCCAGGACAACGCCGCGCTGAACGGCATGTGGGACACCGATGAACCGGGTCTCAAGGGCTTTGCCGTCACCATTGAAGACGCCGGCGGACGCTACGGCATGTCGGCCGCGCAGCAGCTCATGGACGCGTTCGGCAACCAGATCGGGACCACGTATCAGCCCTGCTCGGGCGTGTGCGAGTCTTACGAAGTTGCGCAGTACGGCAACGGCTTCGTGTTGTCCGACGACGAGGGCTGGGCGCTCATCCAGAATCTCGCGCCGGGCAAGTATGGGGTCAAGGTGATGGTACCGGGTGGTACGTCGTGGATTCAGACGGCCACCATCGAAGGCACCCGCGTCATCGACGCGTGGGTGAAGCCGAACGAACCGACCTTCTTCGCGGAGTTCGGTCCGCCGGGACCCCACGCCGCCATCGGCTTCACGCTGGCGACGAAATCGCCGCTCTTGAACGGCACCAACACCGTCAGTGGCCAGGTGACCAACCTGCACCTTTCCCGGCCGCCCGACTTCCAGATGTTCAGCGGCGCGCCGTTCAACTTCACCCAGCCGTGGGTGGCCCTCAACGCCGGCGCCACGGGCGGAGCGCTGCTCTACGCTCAGCCGACTGATGCGGACGGCAACTTCTCCATCGAGGGCGTGCCGGACGGCACCTACCAGCTGGTCATCTTCGACAGCGCGCTGAATATCGTCATCGCCACCAAGGTGCTCAACGTCACCGCGAGCATGGAGCTGGGAGAGGTCCCGGTCAACCAATGGTTCTCGCGCCTCTACAACTACGTCTTCGACGACACGAACGAGAACGGTTTCCGCGACGCGGGCGAGGCCGGCATTCCCGAGCAGGCCATCAACATCCGCTGGCGCGACGGCTCGATGTATCAGTCGATGCCGACCGACGGGACGGGGTTCGTGCCGTTCGAACAGGTGTTCCCGTTCTTCAGCTGGCTCGTCGCCGAGGTCGACTTCACCCGGTTCAAGGCCACCGGCATGACCGCGGTCGTTGACGCAGGCGGCAATCCCACCAACACGGAATGGCCCGGCCAGGTTGGGGCCGATCTCGACCCCAAATTGCTGGTTCCCCAGCCGCAGTCGGAGAACGGGGGCGCCTCGTTCCGGACGGAGACCGGTCCGGTCCTGGTCGAGGCCTTCCAGGGCTTCCTCGGCCAGAGCAACGTGCTCCTCTGGGGCAAGGCGCCCTACGCCCCGGCCGGCAGCATCGTCACCGACGTGAACGTCGCCCCGTTCGACGATTTTCCCGGTCCCGGCGACACCGACGCGAACGCCAACGGCGCGTTCGACGGCGACCAGTTCCACGGCGGCATCAGCGGCATCGTCCACTACTCGGTCACACGCGCGGAGAACGATCCGCGATGGGGCGGGCCCGAGGTGTGGGAGCCGGGCATTGCGGACGTGACCGTCCAGCTGTGGAGCTCCGATCGCACCAAGCTGCTCAATGAGGTGACGACCGACAGCTGGGACGCGAGCCAGCCCACCGGGTGCCAGGGTGACGTCTTCACCTTCCGCGGCCAGGCCACGGACTGCTATGACGGCCTCCGCAACTTCAACCAGGTTCGTCCCGGCGTGTTCGACGGCGGCTACGCATTCATGTCGCAGCTCGAACCCATTACGGTCACCGAGACCGCGAACTGGCTGACGCCGGTCGCCGATCGCGCGGCGGGGTTCCGGCAGGTGCCGATCCCTGCCGGCAAGTACATCGTCCGGGTCGTGCCGCCGCGCGGCTACAAGATCGTGAAGGAAGAGGACAAGAACGTCGACTTCGGCGATGAGTACATCCCGCAGGAGTTCGTGTTGGGTGGCTACGCGCTCGGTGACGCCGGAGCCTCTGCGGCGCCGCCGAAGGCGGGCGACAACGCCGAGCCGTTGTATGCGCCGTTCTGTGTCGGCTCGCTGCACGAGGTCCCCGCCGAGCTGGCGCTCTATCCCGGCGTGGCGACCGCCTATGGCGGCGACCGCCGCCCGACGTGCGATCAGAAACTGGTGACGCTCCGCAACGGGCAGAACCCCGGCGCCAACTTCTTCCTCTTCACCGAGGCGCCGATCGCCGGGCACATCATGGGCTTCGTCCTCGACGACACGGCGAACGAATTTGATCCGAACTCGCCGCAGTTCGGCGAGAAGTACGCGCCCCCCTTCATGCCGATTTCCATCCGCGACTGGACCGGACGGGAGATTACGTCAACCTACACGGACGCGTATGGCAGCTACAACGCGCTGGTGCCCAGCACCTTTACCGCGAATCAGCCGATTCCGAGCGGAATGTCGCCCAGCATGCTGACGGCGTGCATCAACGCGGCGACCATGGTCAACGGCGCCGGCCTGACCGTACCGAACCCGGACCACTACAAGCAGTACAGCCAGTTCTGCTACACGTTCAACTACATGCCGGGGACGACGACGTATCTCGACACCCCGGTCATGCCGACCGGCGCCTTCACGGGGACCGGACAGTTCCCGGTGGACGCAGAGCCCCCGTCCCAGACGCCGATCATCGCCAGGGTCACGAACATCGCCAACCTGACGACCGGCGCAACGAGCGCGGCGGCCCAGATCGGCCCCTACCTCGTGGACCGGACGACGGCAACCTTGCCGGACCGCCTGCCCGGGACGCGCACGATCGACATCACCTCCGGGGGGATGATGGCGGTGCCGAACCCTGTCTATGACGGCCTCGGCGGGACGCAGGCGAAGACGGTCGTTCGTGACTACACGTTCGGTCCCTCGCTGGCAGGCGTCGTCGTGCGGCTTGGCGCGGCGGCCGTGCCGGCGGCGAACGTCACGGTTCCGGCTGGCGGCCAGACCGGTGGGCGGATCAACGTCCTGCGCGTGGTGGTCCCGCGCGGCGCGCAGACCAACGAGCTCACCATCGAACGCTGCGTGTCCGCCGTGGCGGTGCCATGCACGGACTGGCGGAAATCCGTCGTCGGCGTCACGCTGACTGTGGCGACGCCCGCCATGCACACCAATCGTCCGCCGGTCGTGAAGGCGGCGAACCAGACCATCCAGCAGGCCATCGACGCCGTGACGACGAACGCGGGCGACCTGGTGCTCGTGGCTCCAGGTACTTATGAGGAGCCGGTCGTCATGAGCAAGCCCGTTCGTCTTCAGGGCTGGGGCGCGCTCTCGACGGTGATCAACACGGTGACCGCGCCCGCCGAAAAGCTCCAGGCGTGGCGCCAGCACGTCGTCAATCTGCTGAATCGGCCTGGCGGTACCGACTATCTCCTTGCCGGGCAGACCACGATCCTCGGAGCGCCACCGCTCGCCACCGAAGGTCTCGCGGCGGCTCTCGGCGGCGAAGCGGCGGGCGTGACGGTGTTCGGCCGGCCCCTGCCGATACAGACAAATGGATCCGGCAGGTGCCTGCAGACGATGAGTACCCACCTGCTGAACAACGAGGCGTACTGCCTGCAGAACGAGAACACCAACGCCGCGCCGGTGCTGCGAGCGAACGCCCGGATCGACGGATTCGCGATCATCGGAGCCATGAACGCCGCCGGCATCATGGTCAACGCCAATGCCCGCAACATCGACATCGGCAACAACCGCATCACCAATAACGTCGGTGATTTCGCTGGCGGCATCCGGGTGGGTCATACCGGGACTCCGCTGCCGCTCGGCGACGAGAACGAGCTCAACACGGCCGTGACGATTCACCACAACCTCGTCGCCCAGAACGCCGGTCTCGGGGCGGGCGGCGGTGGCGGCATCGTGATCGGCACGGGCGCGAACGGCTACCAGGTCACGGACAACTTCATCGCCGGGAACTTCACCGGCGGACAGGGTGCCGGCGTGGCGCACATCGGGCGCAGCCCCGGCGGCGTGATCGATCGCAACACGATCGTGTTCAACGAGGGCTTCAACCAGGGGCAGGGGCGTTCCGGCGGCGGCATCTTCATCGGCGGCACGCCGCCGGCGGTGGGCACCCTGACGGCCGGCTCCGGCAGCCTGCGCGTGAGCAACAACCTGATCCAGGGCAACCACATCGCCAGCGGCGACGGCGGCGGCGTGGCGCTGGACGGCGTGAACGGCGGCGGTCCCGACGCGGCGAATGACATCAGTCGGTCGCGCGTGACCCTGTATAACAACATGATCGCGAACAACGTCGCGGGGCTCGCCGGCGGCGGCGTGTCGCTGCACGACGCGGCGTTCGTGGAAATCGTCCACAACACCATCGTCAATAACGACAGCTTCGGCACCGCCGGGGGCGCGTTCCTCAGCCCGGACACGTCCACGGCGCAACCCGCGGGGATCGTCTCTCGCGGCCATTCGCCGCTGCTGGCAGGCGCGCTCGGCGCCGGCTTCTCGAACCCGACGCTCCTCAACTCGATCGTGTGGCAGAACCGGTCGTTCTACTTCGGGCCCCTCGCCGGCGGTGTGCAGAACCCGGCCGATCCGGCGCCCGTCCCGGTTACCTACGGGCTGATACCGAACGCGACGAGGCCGCTCTGGGATCTCGGCGTGCTCGGCGCGGCCGGGTCGCTCAACCCGCGATCCTCCATCCTGACGAGCACCGCCGGGTACCACGCGACGAACTCGAGCGCGGCGCCGAGCTTCGTGGCGTCCTACCAGAACGGCTCGCGGAACCCGACCATCCTGACGCCGGAGCAGACCTCGATCCTGACGCCGGTGGCGTTTGACGAGGGAGGCACGTTCATCCGATCGAGCTACGGACCGCTGACGCTGCAGAACCCCGCGAACCAGGCGTTCTTCGGCGACTACCATGTGAACCTCGGCGTGGTGGGCGCGAGCCTGAACGCGGCCTACGGCGGACTGGGCAGCGTGCCGCCAGCGCTCCTGTTCGACTTCGACCACCAGTCGCGCCCGAGCGGACTCGCGGGCGCGAACGGACCCCACCGTGGGGCCGACCAGGCCGTGGCGGTCGCGCCGCCCCAGCCCGGGATCGTGGTGACGGCGCCGGCGAATAACACGACGGTCGGCGGCACGGTGACGATCTTCGCGACCGTGACGGCCATCGCCGGCGTCCAGCGTGTCGACTTCCTGGTGAACGGCGTGCTGGTGGGATCGGACACGACGGCCGCGTCGGGCGGGGTCTACAACGTGTCCTGGAACACGGCCACGGTGCCCAACAGTCCGCCGCAGGCCCTCGTCACGGCGACGGTCTACGCGGGTGCGGTGGTGACGACGTCGCCGGCGGTCGCGGTGACCGTCAACAACCTCGGCCTCGTGGCGTCGTATGACTTCAACGAGGGCAGCGGCAATGTGCGCGATGGCGCGGTCGGCCTGGTCGCCGGGGATCTCGCCAACGACGGCACCCTGTCCGGCGGAGTGACGCGCGTCACCGACAGGACGGGCGTCGCCGGCGGAGCCCTCCTGTTCGACGGCGTGAGCGGGCTGGTCACCGTGCCGGACGCCAACTCGCTCGATCTGACGACGGCGATGACGCTGGAAGCCTGGGTCAACCCGTCAGCGGCAAACGAGCTGTGGCAGACCATCGTCATGAAGGAGAACGCCGCAACCAACGGGCCCGGCTACAGCCTGTATGGGAACAGCGGGCCTGACGGTGGTCCCGGCACCTACGTCCGTCCGAACACGGTGTCGTCCGACCAGGCGGCAACCAGCACCACCCGGCTGTCGGCCGGGGCGTGGCGTCACGTCGCGGCGACCTACGGCGGGGGCGCGCTGCGGATTTACGTGGACGGTGCGCTGGTCGCGTCGCGCACCCTGTCGGGCGCGCTGCCGAATTCGGCCAGCGCCCTGTTCATCGGCGGGAACCAGAGCTGGGGCGAGTTCTTCGCCGGGGCGATCGACGACGTGAAGATCTACCGCCGCGCGCTGACGGCGGGTGAGATCGCCGCGTCGGGGGTTCAATAATGGCGCGGAGCGCCGGGTTGAACGTCCGTTCGCGGGTGATGACATGCGCTGTTCACTTCGGCCTGGCTGGGGCGCTGCTTGGCGCCCCGGCCACGGCCGGGGCCGCTCAGCACCCCGTGGGAGCAAAGCGGCCCGTCAGCCGCTCGGGTCAGACGGTCCGGCCGGCCGCGCTGACCAGACCGCTGGTGGCCTCGGACGCCGGGGCCATCGCCAGCCGGTGGGGCATTGAGATCGACACCCTCCGGGTGACCGCCGCGGGCTACATGCTGGACTTCCGCTACCGCGTCGTCGACGCGCGGAAAGCGAAGCCACTCTTCGAGCGCAAGACCAAGCCCGTGCTGCGCGACGAAGCGACGGGCGCGCAACTGGCCGTTCCGGTACCGCCGAAGACGGGCGCTCTCCGCAACTCGAACGACCCACAGGCCGGGCGCAGCTATTTCATGTTCTTTGCGAACCCGGCGCGGTTCCTCAAGCCGGGAAGCCTCGTCACCGTTTCGATCGGGGACTTCAGCGTCAGCGGCATTCGCGTGGACGCGGAATCGGCGCCGAAGGGAGTCGAGGCGCGATGAGACCGGCCTGCTATGCGTTGGCCGTGTTCGTCGGGTGCGGGGCGTACGGCGCCGTGCAGGCGCAGTCGCCGGCCGGTCACGCGGGGCACGAGGGACACACCACCGCGGTGCGCGCCACCGCGGCCGCGCGTGTGCTGACGCCCGCGCCGGTCATCGGCGACATCCCGCTCCTCGACAGCGGCGATCGCACGACATCGCTGCGCGCGGCGGTTGACACCGACGGTCCCGTGTTCGTCAACTTCATCTTCACGACCTGCACCACCGTCTGTCCGGTGATGAGCGCAGGTTTCGCGCAGTTTCATGACTCGCTCGGCGCGGACCGCGCCCGGGTGCGTCTCGTGTCGGTTTCGATCGATCCGGATGTCGACACGACCGCCACGCTGCGCGCGTATGCCGCGCGCCACCGGGCCGGCGCGTCCTGGCAGTTCCTCACGGGCTCGCGCGCCAGCATCGAGGCCGCACAGCGCGCGTTTGGCGCCTACCGCGGCGACAAGAGCAATCACGCGCCGGCCACCTACTTCCGGCTCGCGCGCAACGGCCCATGGAACGCGGTGGACGGTCTCTCGAGCGCCGGCACGCTGCTCACGCTCGTTCACGGCCCGGCCGCGCACGGACAACACTGACATGCGCCTGCAACCATGGGCTCGTGTCGTCGCGACCGCCGGTCTGGCGTGGGCGCTCCTGGGGGTGGCTGGCGCGCGCCAGTTGCCGGGGGTGGAGGCCGGTGAGCGCTTCTACCGTAACGGGGTCGCGGCCGGCGGCGCCGCGGTCACGGCTGTCGTCCAGCAGGACATTCGCGTCCGCAGTTCCGATATGCCCTGCCTCAATTGCCACCGCCGAAGCGGCTGGGGTACGGCGGAAGGGCCGGTCACGACGCCCGCGGTGGTCGGGAGCGCGCTCTTCGCGCCGGTGACGCGGGGGATTGCGCAGATGGGCACGGTCCGGACGACCGGTGCCGGCACCAGACCGGCCTACACCGAATCGAGCCTGCTGCGCGCCGTGCGCGACGGCGTGGATCCGGCGGGTCGCACGCTGTCACCGACCATGCCCCGTTACGCGGTGGACGACGAGACTGCGGCGAACCTGGCGGCATACCTGCGCGGACTCTCCGCCGGCGTCTCCGAGGGTGTCACCGCCGACACTGTGCACCTGGCCACGATCGTGACGCCCGGCGTCAGCGCCGGCCGGCGCGCCTCCATGCTCGACGTCCTCGAGACCTACGTCCGCCATAAGAACGCCGGCACGCGCAACGAGACGGGGCGGCGCGAGCGGGGACCGTGGGACATGGCGGGGCACGTCGAGAAGTATCGGACCTGGGTGCTGCACGAATGGACGCTGCAAGGCGCGCCGGGCGAGTGGGCGGCTCAGCTCGCGGAACAATATCGGCGGCAGCCGGTGTTCGCGGTAGTCAGCGGTCTCGGCGACGGCGACTGGACGCCGGTTCACGAGTTTGCCGAACGTGTCAGGGTGCCGGTGATTCTGCCGCAGCTCGCGTTCCCGCCCGCGGAAGGATCCGGCGACGCGTTCTATTCCCTGTACTTCTCGAAGGGACTGGGCCTCGAGGTGGAGCTCCTCGCGCACCAGCTCGAGAGTGCCGCGACGTCCGCGCGCGTGCTGCAGGTGTCGCGCTGCGGAACGGCCGGTCACGCCGCAGCGACGGCGATGCAGAAGCGCGCACCGGCGACCGACTCGGAATGCCTGGCCGCCGGCGTGCCGTTCACGAGCGCCGGCTGGGCGAGGATGCTCGCCCGTCGCCCCGGCATCCTGGTGCTGTGGCTCGGGCCTGCCGATCTGCAGGATGTGGCGGCGCTCTCCGGCGATCGCACGGCGCCGGGCGCGGTGACGAGCGTCTACGTCTCATCGACGCTTCTCGGCGACAGCGTTCGGGACCTGCCCGAGCGGATCGCGAAACGGGCGCTGGTGCTCCACCCATTCGTGCCCCCCGACGAGCTCGATGAGCACGCGTTCCGCGCGCTCATCTGGATGAAAGCGAATGCCCTCGTGCCCGCGGATCGCGGTGTGGCGATCAACGCGTTGTTCGCGGTGTCGCTCGTGGCTGACGCGTTCTCCCATCCGCGCACGCTGGAGTCTCGCGAGTACTTCATCGAGCGCCTGGAGCACCTGGCCTCCCGCTCCCCGCATCGTTCGACGTACCCCACGGTGAACTTTGGTCCGCCGCGCCGATTTGCCTCCGCAGGCGGCTACGTGCTCGAAGTCCCGTCCGCTGCCGGTCACCCGTTCAGAAAGGTTGGAGCATGGTTCGTTCCCACACCGTAACGCGCGCTGCACGCCCATGGCTCCCCGCGTCGGGGGCCGTGGTCCTTGCGATATTGGTACTCGTCTGCAGACCCGGCGCACAGGCCCAGAGCGCAGCGACCTCCCTCACCGATGACGCGAAGATCCTCGCGTCGCTGCTCGACCGCGCCGCAACGACGTCACCGGGTACTTACATTATGAGCGGGGGGTCACTCGCGCCCGCGCCCGACGCGATATCGATGTTGGTGCAGGCTGACGCCGTCCGCACCGAGCGGTCCATCCGGATACCGGTCGTGGTGGGCGCCGAGCTGCCGTATTCGTCGGTGCTGGGGGTGCGGATTGTCACGGTCGCGGCCGGCGCCGAGCCGCCGCGCGTGGTTGCCGAGGCCGGCGGTTCGGGACAGCCAGGACGCGTGCGTTTCATCCGGGAGTTCACGCTGAGTCCTGGCATTTATGACGTCCATGCCGCGGTCGGCCACCAGGGCACCGCCGGAGGTCTGATTGCGGCGCTCGTCAAGACCCGCCTCATCGTCCCGGATCTGTGGCGCGATCCAATGGCGGTGAGTCCCGTGGTGCTCGGCGACGCCGTCGCCCCCGCGCCGCAGACGACTGCGGCCCAGCCCTTCACCTTTGGACCGACGGTGCTCAGTCCGGCGACCAGCGCCCGCTACGCGCAGAGCGGGCAACTCCATGTGGCGTTCCGGGTCTTCAACTGGTCCGGGCAGGCCGGCGCCCGGCCGGATCTCAACGTCGAGTACGTCTTCCATCAGCAGGGCCCCAGGCGTTTGAGCTTCTTCAACAAGTTGAAGGTGCAGCATCTGCGCGACGCTACGCTCGGCAGCACGTTCGATGCCGCGGCCGGCGTCGTCACAGCCGGCGTCACGGTCCCGCTCGGGTCATTTCCAATAGGCGAGTTTCAACTGGCCGTGCGTGTGACCGACAACCGGACCAGACAGGCTGCGGAGCGGCAGGTCAGATTCATCGTGGCACCGTGACATCGACCGGTCAGGCGTGCCACCCGCATCCATCCGGGACGGGGGGACCTCAAACCGCCGGATCTGCCCCTTCATAAAGAGCTAGTGCGGGCCGCCGTTCCGTTGAGCGGCGGCCCCCTATGACCTGTGAGTGCGCACACGGACGCCGACCCGTCGGGTCCGGGAAATCTGCGCGAAAGGAATCAGCGTGTCCGTACCGCAAGCCGTCCGTCGTTTGACCAGAGCCTTGGCCGTGGTGCTCCCCGCATTGGTCTGGCACTTCACTGTCGTGGACGCGTTCCAGCCTCCGGCCGTCACGTTCCTCGCGCCGGTTGCGGTGGACATGGGAGAACCGGATCCGAAAGACCTCGAGCGCGCGGACTTCGACCTCGACGGCACGCTCGACGTCGCGATTCTCACGTGGGGCAACGGGCCGCAGATCCAGCTCCTCAACGGGAATGGCGCCGGGGGATTCTCCAAGGGATCCACCCTGGCCGCGGCGTTCGGGTCGGGGATCGGCACCGGCGACTTCAACGAGGATGGCCGGCTCGACCTGGCAATCACGCAGCGGTCCATGACCTCGGCGGACTCCAACCCGTATTGCGGCCCTGCCCCAGGGCTCCCCGGCACGATGATTTTTCTCGGGACCGCCGGCGCGCCGCGGTTCACCTTCAGCAGGTGCGTCGGCACGTTCACGCGGTCGATGAATTTTACGGACGTGGCGACGGGTGATTTCAACACCGACGGGCACGTGGATCTCGCCGTGGCCGATGATACGGGCTTCGGCCTGCGGTTCTTTCCGGGGCACGGTGACGGCTCGTTCGGGACGCCGATCCGAGTGGTCAGCGCCGCGGGCACAGCCTACAGCGCGATCAATCCGGCCCCGGCCGTGCACGGTCCGATGGCGACGCGTGACGTCGATCAGGACGGCGATCCGGATGTGGTCGCGCGCGTGGGCGGCGGCGTCGGCACGTTCCTCAACGACGGCGCCGGTCACCTCCGGTACTTCGCCACCACGGTACCAACCGGCGGCGGACCCATCCTGGCGATGGCCTTTGGCGACATGAACGGCGACGGTGTGATGGATATCGCCGGGGCCACGGGCGGCGGTGTCTTTGTCGCGACCGGAGTGCTCGGCGCCGCCGGGGCCAACCTCACCTACACCAACACGGCGAGCGTCGCGACGGGGGCAGGCGTGGTGCACAGCGTCGCGCTTTCCGACCTGAACAAGGACGGAACGCCGGACCTCATCGTCGCGCGCGATGTGGCGGACGCGGGGCAGGATAGCGTGCTCGTGTATGCCGGGACCGGCACCGGGACGCTCGCTACCACTCCCACCGTCGTCCCCATCGGCCCATTCAACCGCGGCACGGTTGACGCGCCCGTCTGGGTGCCGGTCAACCCGCGTCTCGTCACCGTGGGCGACTGGAATGGTGACAACTGGCTGGATCTCGCGGTCGCGGACAGCCAGATGGACAACCCGCGGACGTGGTTCCTCCAGCAGGTCCCGGGCGTGGGCGACGCCACGCCGCCGGAGGTCTCGCTCACTGCGCCTGCGCCCGGCAGCACGGTCCGCGGTGCGGTGACGCTCGAGGCGGCTGCGACGGATGCCGACGGCGTCGCGCGCGTGGAGTTCTATCGGGGCGCGGTGCTCGTCGGCGCCGCGACCACGTCCCCCTTTCGCGTCACGTGGGACACGACGCTGGCAGGTAACGGCGGGTATGCGCTGACGGCGAAGGCGGTGGACGCGATCGACAACGCGGCGGCCTCGGCGGTGGTCGCGGTGACGGTTGCCAATCTGATGGCGGTGGCGGACACGTTCGCGTCGACCGAAGACACGCCCGTGACCTACCAGGCGGCGCAACTGTTGAGCAACGACATCATTCCGGTCCCCGGCGCCGCGCTGGCCATCGCGTCGGTGGCGAGCGGCGCCGGCGGCATAGCGGTGCTCAACGACACCGGGACGGTGACATTCACCCCGGCGCTCAACTTCAACGGACCCGCGAACTTCACATACACGGCGACCGACGGGACGTTCACGAGCAAGACCGCGACGGTGACGGTGCACGTGGCGCCCGTGAACGATCCCCCGGCCGCCGCGAACGACCTGGATGCGACCGACCTAGACACCCCCTTGACGATTCTCGCGAGCGACCTGCTGCTCAACGACAGCGATCCGGATGTCGATACGACGCTGGCGATCGCTGACGTCACGAGTGGGGTAGGGGGTACGGCGGCGTTCGACGAGGTGGACCAGGTGGTGACATTCACACCGTCGTCGAACTTCACTGGCCAGGGGACCTTCACGTATGCGGTGACGGACGGCACGCTCACGAGTAACATCGCGACAGTCACCGTGACGGTGTCGGCGACCGGCGAGGCGCCGGCGATTACGACGGCGCCCGTGAGCCAGACGATCGCATCGGGCACGACGGCGACGCTCAGCATGGTCGCGACCGGTACCGCGCCGCTCGCGTATCAGTGGTATGAGGGTGCGACCGCGGTTCCCGGGGCGACGGGGAGCACCTTCACGACGCCGGCGCTGACCAGCGCGACCAGCTACTGGGTTCAAATCACGAACGCGTTTGGGACGGCGGAATCGGGGACGGCGACGATTGCGACCGGCGAGGTCCCGGCGATGACGACGGCGCCCGCGAGCCAGACCATCGCGTCGGGCTCGACGGCGACGCTCAGCGTGGTCGCGACCGGCACGGCGCCGCTCGAGATCGGTAGGGCGTCGGGGAGGGAAAGAGTGTAGGGGGGGGGGTAGAGCTCGGTGGGCGCCGGGTCATTAAAGAGGGCGGGGGGGGGGGGGGGGGGGG
>JANOJK010000432.1:0-4383 GCA_031408165.1 Acidobacteriota bacterium
CGCCGCCGATTGATTGCCTTGCTGCAGGTACAACGATGCGAGCAGCTCGTAGGCCTCGAGGCGATCGGGATTCCCGCGAATCACGTCCATCAGGCGCCTCTCGGCGGCCGGCCCATCCTTCCCCGCGAGGTCGACGCGCGCGGCGAGCACTTGGAGGGAGGCGTCGGCTGGCTGAACCTCCAGCCATGCGGACACACGAGCGCGGGCGGCCTTGACATCGCCGGCGGCGAGGAGCGCGGCGACGATGCCGCTGCGTGCGTCAGCGTCGGCGGGCGCCTGCGCCAGGGCGCGCTCGAAGGCGGCGCGTGCGTCGCCCGCACGGCCCGCCCCGAGCTCCGTCCATCCGAGCTCGCTCTGCAGGCGGGGGTTCGACGGCGACGCCGTGAGGCGGGCGGTGAGCTCCCGCCGCGCGCGAGCGAACTCGCGACGCGCGCGGAGCGTCCGCGCCAGGACCAGGGTCGCTTCCGTGCCCCCGTCGCCGGCGCGCGCGGCGTTTTCGGCGGCGCTCAGCGCCGCGGTCGTGTCCCCGCGGGCGAGGCGCAGTTTGGCGAGCTGCACGGCGGCGGCGCCGGCACGAGGATTCAGCGCGACTGTCCGGTCAAAGGCCGTTTCCGCCGCGGCGCTGTCCCCGCGCGCGAGCGCGACGAGGCCCACGGTGTACTGGGCGGACGGCGAGCCGGCGTCCAGCTTCGCGGCTGCCTGGGCCTCGGTCCACGCGCCGTCCAGCGTCTTGCGATCCGCGAGCAGCAGTCGCGCGCGCAGCAGCCGGGCATCCACGTCCTGCGGCGCCTCCTTGATCAACCCATCGGCGATCGCGAGCGCGCGATCGTGCCGTCCCTGCATCTGCTCGATGGCAGCGATCCGGATTTGCGCCTGCCGGCGCGCCGGCGCGGTGCCGGAGACGCCCTGCAGCACTGTCACCGCCTCGTCCCGCCGTCCGACGCCGGTGTAGTAGTCCGCCAGGGCCAATGCGCCGTCGGGGGACTTGCCCGCCAGCGCCACGAAATGCGGCTCGGCTTCCGGCGCCCGGCGCTCCGTGAGGTAGAAGAGCGCGAGCGCGCGGTGTGTCAGGGCGTTACCGGGGGCCACCGTCAGCGCCGACTTCAACGCGCGTTCCGCCGCTGGCGCGTCCTTGACGGCCCAGTGCAGATTCGCGAGCGCCAGCCGCGCGTCGATGGAGGCCGGATCGAGTTGCACGGCCTTCTCGAAGGACTCGCGGGCGGGATCCGCGGCGCCTCGCGCGAGGTGGATCGCGCCAAGCGCGGTGTAGGTCGGCGCATAGCCCGGGTCGAGCGCGAGCGCCTGTTCCATCTCGCGCAGGGCCCGGCCCGTTTCGTGGAGCCCCGCGAGGGCATTGCCGAGCAGGATGTGCGCGGGAACGCTCTTCGGGTCCGCGTGAAGGGCGCGCTGCGCGCGGCGCTGCGCCTCATCGAACTGCCCCGCCTGCACGAGCAGCATGCCCGCCTGCACCTGGGCATCGACGTTGGACGCGTCGAGATCCGCCGCCTGCGCGTACTCGGCGTAGGCCTTGGGCGCGTCCCCGAGCCTGGCGAAGGCTTGCGCGAGCTTGTAGTGCCCGTCCGCGCGTGCCGGCTGGGCCTTGAGCGCATTCCGGTACTCAATCGTCGCTTCCGTCAGCTTGTGCCGCGCCGCATACTCGTCGCCGCGCGCGATGAAGCGATCCGCCCTCGTCTTCGGATCGGCGCGGCACGACATCACCGCGGCGCACAGCAGGACGAATACCAGCGCTCGTCGGGTCATGGCAGGTAGGCCGGAAGATGGGGAAAGAGGGCGCGGGCGAACTCTGCGGCCGCGGCGTCCGCGACGGCGAGCGACCCCCCTGCCGAACGCGCGGCGGGCGCGATGACGCGCACGAGTGCGCCGTTGCTGCGGTGCAGCCGCGCCGCGTCCACCATCAACCAGAACTTGTTCGCGTATTCGTTGGCCACCACGCGGCCCCGCCCCTGGTACCAATAGAGCACGACCTGTCGATCGAGCCCCTTCTGAATCACGTAGCGATTGACGGTCGCCGTCTGCTCGCCCGCACCGAGCCGGGCGCGTCCGCCTTCGACCGGCTGCCAGCCGGCACCGGGCAGGCAGTTCTGCGGCGAGTGGATCGTGTCCCCCTGCCGCTGGCTGTCGTAGTACCCGACGTAGAGGTTCACGGGCTGCCCGGACGCCGTGTTCACGTAGGTGCGGCTGACGTAGTCGTCCACGCCGAGCACGGCCAGCACGTCCTTCTGGAGCGGGAGATCCATGGGGGCAGACCACGCGCCAAGCGCGCGCGGCAGGGACGCCAGCGTCTGACGGGGCGCCGCGGTTTCGCGACCTGCGGCGCGGGTGCCATAGAACCCCGCCGCCAGGATCGCGCTCGACAGGATCAGGGCGCGCCCGATCATGACGCCTCCGCTGACGCCCGCGGGGCCGCGACCCGGACGCGGAGCGCCAGATCCACCACTCGCTGCGCCCCCAGCAGCAGGGCAAAGGCGACGACGAATATGACCCAGCCCGAGAACTCGTGAAAGAACCCCTCGGCCGCCCGCGGGCCGATCCAGTCTGCCGCAAGGCCGGTACCCGCAACCCGCGCGGCGTTGGCCGCGATGGCCACCGGCACGGACAACAGCGCGAGCATGACGCGCGCAGACACCCGGGGCTCGGTCAGCTTGCCGAGCAGAATCGCCAGCGTCAGCAGGGACACGAGCGAGCGGATGCCGCTGCACGCTTGCGCCACCTCCAGCGTGGTGGTCGGCAACACGAGGACATTGCCTTCACGCAGCACCGGGATGCCACTCGCGGACAGCACCGCTTCTCCCGCGCGCGACGCGACAAGCTGGAGCGGAAACGCCAGTTGATTGAAGACGACCGCGGGCAGCGGCACCATCAGGAGCAGGAACGCAATGGGAAACGCCAGCAGGCGCAGGTGCCGAGCGCCGTACAGAAACAGGACCACGCCGGCAATCAGCCCGATCAGCGACACGCGCGCGAGGAACAGTTCAGCGCCGATGACACCCGCGAGCAGCAGCAGGAGGCTCCCCGCGACAATCGCGAGTCCGGCCCAGTGGGGACGCGGTGGAGCCGCGCCAAGCTCCCGCCGCCTGGTCCAGGCGAAGTACGCCGCGAACGGCGCCACGATGAAGCCGTGCGAATAGTTGTCGTCGCGCGCCCAATTTCGGACGAGCGACGACACGACCGGCAGGTACACCACCAGCGTGGCCGTCGACACGAGGCCAAGCGCCACGATCGACCGTCGTGCTGGCGTCATCAACGTCAAGCGACGAAGCGGCGACGCATCCGCACGAGCCCCGCGAGGCCCGTGCCAATCAGGAGCAGTGACGCAGGTTCGGGAGTGGCCGAGGCTGCCGGGTCCCCGTCGACGTGCAGTCTGAGCAGGAATCCTCGACCGCCGAGGTTGTCGCGGACGCCGAACGTGACGGCCGCCGTCCCCGCGTTGAACCCGTGAAACGCGAGCATGTCATGAGAGTTGGTGTCCTCGTCCACGTGCAGCGTGGCGGAACCGCCCCCCGCGAACGTCGCCGATCGTTCCAACCCGCTGTTCCAGGCAAAGCTGAGCCCATCGGTGTTGTTCGACGTCGAGTAGCCGGCGGGCGTGTACGACTGCGATCCATCCATGTCGTCGAACCCGTCCGACAGCGGGTCGAGCAGCTCCGCGGCCAACATGGTAAACGGGTTCGCGGCCGGATTGACGACGTCGAACCGCACGGAATAATCGCGGCGCGCGTCGAGTCCGTCGATGAAGATGAACCCGCTGGATCCGCCGTTCAGCGTGATCGTGCCGAGATCCAGCACGAACGGAGTTCCCGTGAAGGACCCCGCGTCTGCCGAAAAGCCGGAACTCGCCCCATTGACCGCGAGGCTGATGGGTTCGGCTCTCGCACCGGTAGAACACAGCAACGCTGTGCACCCGAGTCCAAGAACCAGCCGCAGATTGTTCATGTCACCTCCTGCCGCCTTCCCTGGCGGCCGTCAGCACAGGGTGAGAGGGCCGGTCACCTTAGGACAGGTAGCCCAGTTCTTTCGCCGACGCCGTGAGTTCCTCCCGGAACTTCGGGTGGGCCAGGCCGATGATCCCCTTCGCCCGCTCGCGCGTGGACTTCCCTTTCAGACAGACCGCGCCGTACTCGGACACCAACCAGTGCACCTCCGTGCGCGGGGTGGTGACGACGGCGCCGGGACGGAGTGTCGGCACGACGCGCGAGACCGAGCCGCTCTTAGCTGTCGTGTAGAAGGCGATGTTCGACTTGCCATCGCGAGACTCGAAGGCCCCGCGCGCGTAGTCGTGCTGGCCACCCGTGCCGCTGTACTGCGTAGTCCCCATCGACTCGGAACAGCACTGCCCGGTGAGGTCGACCTCGATTGTCGAGT
>JANOJK010000226.1:0-1616 GCA_031408165.1 Acidobacteriota bacterium
GAGCCCCGTCTTGAGCAGCGGCTCGAGCAGCTTGTAGGCGTCGCCGATGTCCGCCACGTCCTCGAACGGCGTGCCGTGAAAGGTCGCCGCCGCCATCACGAGAATCGCGCCGTTCAGGAACAGCGCGAACATGAGCGCCACCGTCGAATCGAGCACCGAGAACCCCACCGCTTCGCGCCGGCTGGCGAGATCATCCTTGTACTTGCGGGTCTGCACGATGGACGAGTGCAAGTACAGGTTGTGCGGCATCACCGTCGCGCCCAGAATCCCCACCGCAATGTAGAGCATGTCCGGGTTGCGCACGATCTCCGTGGTGGGCCAGAGCCCCTTCGCCACTTCCACCAGATCCGGCTTCGCAAACCACAGCTCGACGGCGAACGACCCCGCGATCCCGAGGATCAACAGCACCACCAGCGCCTCGACGTAGCGGAACTGGCGCTGCTGCAGCCAGAGGACCAGCAGCACGTCCGCGGACGTCAGGCACACGCCCCATGTCATCGGCAGGCCGAACAGCAGGTTGAGGGCGATCGCCGAGCCGATCACTTCCGCGAGGTCGCAGGCGGCGATCGCAATCTCGCACAGCACCCACAACACGATCGTCGTCGGGCGCGAGTAGCTGTCGCGGCACGCCTGCGCGAGGTCGCGCCCGCTGGCAATCCCCAGCCGCGCCGCGAGCGCCTGAAGGAGGATCGCCATCAGGTTCGACAGCAGGATTACGCTGAGGAGGGCGTAGCCGTACTTGGCGCCGCCGGCGAGGTCGGTGGCCCAGTTCCCGGGGTCCATGTAGCCGACCGCGACGAGGTAGCCGGGCCCGGCAAACGCAAAAAACTTCCGCCAGAAGCTGCCCGTCGGTACCGGGACGGAGCCGTGTACCTCCGGCAGGCTCGGAGACTTCGATGGCTGGCGCCAACCCATGGTGCAATACCTTACACGACACGTAAGCAGTTACCGAAACGGTAAACCTGGCGGGCGCAAAGCGACGACAACTCAATCGGTGGCGACACTTTGACGGGCACGTCCCTTGCGATGGGACTGCCGATGCCCGTCCGACGTTTGTCCGCGCTCCTGGTGATCGGCGCAAGCCTCATCTTCTGTTCCCACGTCGCGGCGCAGGCGCCGACGACACCAGACCAAGCGCCGCCCCAGGCCCCGGTGCAGACCGTCGAGCTCGATCAGAACGTCGTCAATGTGCCCACGACGATGCCGCTCAAGCGGCACCAGAGCTATTTCAAGATCACCCACCGGTTCGCGCGGGATCTGCGGCGCGGCTCCCTGGGGCAGCTCGCCGAGGACGCCTTCAGCCTCGACAACGGCGCGATCATCGGCCTCGAGTACCGCTTCGCGCTGACCTCGACCCTTCAGGCCGGCATCCACCGATCGATTCTCGGGAAGACCATCGAGACCTTCGCCAAGTGGGACGTGCGACGCCAGACCGACGGGTTGCCGGTGGGCTTGTCGGTGGCCGCGTCGATCGAGGGACAGAACAACCTGCACCTGGACCCGCAGCCCGGTTTCTCCGCGGTGATCTCGCGAACGCAAGGCTCGTGGCTGGCGTTGTACGTCGCGCCGACCTACGTCCGCAATGCGCACACCGAGACGCTGCGCGCGAGTCACGG
>JANOJK010000240.1:0-16785 GCA_031408165.1 Acidobacteriota bacterium
GTGCAGCGGGTTGTAGCAGACGCCGGTATCGAGCCCGACCTCGACATAATCCGCGTCACGGCCTGTCCGGTGGAGCATCGATCGGACCTGGCCACAGAAATCGCCCTTCACTTCCAGGACAAGGCCACCGAGCTTGCGCGCCGGATCGTCCGCCTTCCATCGGAGCAGTTGGTCGACGTACGGATACATGCAGGCGGACGTCTTGCCGGTTCCGACGGCGCCGAGGATCATGACGCCGGTGTAGAGGCCCCGCTGTGGGACGGCCAGCCACTCGGGACGCGCGGCCGGTCCAGGAGCGGTCTGATAGTGTGTCTCGCCAAGAACAAGCGACGGAGTGGGCCGCTGCTCGGGCCGCGGGTACGGCGGGAGCGGCCGGATACGCGCACGCGGCGCGCGTCGATAGACAACCATCGCCATGAGCGACATCAACAGGGACGCGGCAAAGTACGGCGTGGTGAACCAGAGGGTGGCGTACCCATACGTCAGGAGGGACAGCACCCCTGGGGCGCGTTCGCCGATCAGGCCGAGGAACACGTCGTCGTGCGCAACAGGGTACGCGCGCAGCCCCCACAGGCCGACACCGCCAGACGCCGCGAGGGCCACGAGACCGCGCGCTTCGACAATCTTGCGCAGCATGAAACACCTGCCCGTCTAACGGTCGATGGCGGTGACTGATTCTCCGGACGACACCACACCGGCCTGAGCTCGCCGCGGTCCGATGTTCTTCCGGCCCAGCCGGTCTTTCGTTCGTGGCACATATGAGCCTTGATGAGACTCCCGCCACCGGATGAACTCCTTGTCGCGAGCGAGCACGGTGTCGATCACCTGGTTCAGGACGTACTCGGTCGATTCGCTCAGGAACTGCGCGTACGCGTACAGCGTCTCGTTGTTCTCGCAATCGAGTCGTGTCCGGTGCTTCACGAGCTGCTTGCCGCGCGTACGCGGCTTGATCAATGGCATGGCATCCTCCGGTCGGGAAATTTATGCGACGGTGGGCACCCTTCTCGAGGCGCTGTGTGCGACGAGCGGGCCGCCCGTTTCGGGACCATGCACCGTGTCGTGTCGACGACGTGTGCGCGGTCTCGTCTGTCCGGACGAATGAGACACGCAGCCGGGGGCGTGAACGACCCCCGCCTGACAGGGCTCGGGACCGGGTTCGGGGGGTGGCAGAGGGGGTCGCTCACGCCCCACTTCACCCTCCGCTCTCATCCGCGCGGCTTCGGAGGCGGCGAAGAGCGCCGCCTTGATCATCAGCACGGGGCGTCTCGAAGCCGCGGTTCTTCAATGACTTGTCACGCCACGCCGGCCCCTGGAGTCGTTCGCAGCGTGCGTATGCGTCGTGCCTCCCGCTCAGTGGACAGGGGGACCACTGCTCCCGCCTCTGTGGTCCCCCTCCCGCGCCGCCGCTGAGCGCGCCCAGGCGGACCCGCTGTCGTGTTGTTCTGATAGGCAGCCAAGCGGGTGAAAGGAGCAGTCGCGGCCAAGCGCGGGTGAGCGGCCGCTGGCCGTTGAGAGCATGCTCCGCGCGCCGCTGACGGGTGTACAATCTGCTCAATTAGTACGACGACAGGCCTTGGCCGAGCTGTTCCCGCGCGACCTACTGCGCGGTACGAAATCCTGAACGCGCCATCAAGTCCGACTCCCAAAATTCCAGGATCTGGTCCGCCAGGTTTCTTACCCGAAGGCTTGCCCCAAGTCTTGTGGCCGCCGATCCTTCGAGCGTGATGATCAGCTCACCGGTCTGGACCCAGTCCGGCTGAACCCAGCCGGGTTGAATCAAATCAGGCGGCGCATCAACGTGGTTGACTGACCTGTGGTGCGGCATGTCAGCGATGAAATGTTTGGAGCCATTCGCGATGTGTGATGTCACGCCGAGCAAAACGTTTGAGTCCCGCAGATCTCGACGGGCCTTCCTATTGTCCAGGCCCGGCAGTACCCAGTCGGCCATGTGTTCAGCGGACACAAAAAAGTCGAACGCGGCGTATTGCTCACTCGGATTGGCTTCCATCCGGGAGCGATCGTGGCGCAGCTTTGCGAGCAAGTCAGCTGGGGTCTGAAGATTGCCGAATCCGGGTGTGCTTGCCATGCGTGCAGTCTAGGCCGGGACGGTCGTGGGTAGTACGAGATGGAGCGGGGAAATTCGGCTCAGCATGAGCGGCGATGGATTTGCCGAGGCGACTGGACTTTGCGCAGCGGCCAGGTGCGACTGCGATGACACAGGGCCGTAGCTAATCACGAGACCAAGGAGAGCGTCCTTGCTCACCAGGGACAGGTGGACACGCTCCGGTTAGCCGCTGGCTCGGTGGCTCTGCGCGCAGTGTGTGTTCTCAAGGCTTCGGCCGGACTCCACGGTGCTGGCTCAGGCGCGGGAGCGCCTCTCATGGCCCAGCCCGGACTTGGGGTCTAACCGTTTGCCCTGCCCCGGTCCGAATCGAGCGCCATCCCGGCTGGGTAGTGCTACGCTGTCTAGCATGACGATCAAAGCTCGCGTCACCGCCGGCCGCCTGGTCGTGGACGAGCCGACGGACCTGCCTGAAGGCACCGAACTGGAACTCCTTCCGCTCGATCCAGGCGACTGGCTCGATGACGCCGATCGCGCGGCGCTGCATGAGGCCCTCCGCCAATCGGAGGAGGACGTGGCCGCGAATCGGTTGGTCGATGCCAGCGAGATTCTCAAGGAACTCCGATCGCGTTGAAGCAGCGCAGGGTTCGATTCACGCAGACGGCGCAGGGGCACGTCCGGCGGGAGAAGTTGTGGTGGCTCGAGAACCGGGACTACCCTGAAATCTTCGCCGACGAACTCGAGCAAGCGGTGCGACTTCTGGCTGTCCTCCCAGGGGCCGGTACGCTCTACCCGCAGGCGGATATTCCTGGTCTTCGCCGCGTCTATCTAGGCAAAGTTGTTTGCCACGTTTACTACACCTTCGACGACCGGCAGGTCATCGTCCGCGCCGTTTGGGGCGCGCGCCGTGGCCGCGGTCCATTCGGCAAAGAGATCAGTTCCTAAAACTGAATCGCGTGACGATCTGATGACGGCGGCCTTACCGTGAATCCGATTGCTCCAGCGGACCCCGGAAAGCTGGTCGGCCTTGGCGACGACGTGCCGTTCGAACTTCGGCTGGCGCAAACTATCGCTTGGTGTGCGCCGCGCGCGCGTATCGAAGATCCATGCGGCTCGCTTCGCGACGCTCAGCTTGGCCCGCGCGTCCTCGAGGTTGACCGCACGACTGTGGTTCGCTCGGTTGTCAGGTCGAGGCAGAGGAATGTCCCGTTCGACCTGCCGGCCGTGCAGCGCCTCAGTGATCTACAGGCCGGGCGACTTCTGGTGTACTTTCCCGACGCTGAACTCGCGGATGGCGCTGCGGAGGCGGCTACTGGCGGGTTCTTCGACGTGAACAACGCTCCGCCCTGGGATACGTGGGTGGCTTTGTTTCGAGATGCCGAAGCTGACGATGCTTTCGCTGACTACATTGTCGCGTGGGTTCCGGCAATTTTCGTTGAGCTTGCAGCAGGCGGAATCGACGTGAACCCCGAGGGCTCCGTCGCCTGGCTTGCCGATGCCTCGACACGTGTAACCTCCGAACTCCGGACGCAGGGGCTCGTCGGATAACTATAGAGAGTCGTCGCGGAAGAGCGCCAACGTCGCCTGGGCCGGAATGTCACCGGTAGCCGCAGCTGAATCAGCTGTGCCCAAATTGTGCCCGCGGCCAACCACGTCAGCCCCATTTCAGCCAACGGGACACAACAACGGGGCAACCGACCGATCGACCTATGTGATTGAACCGATATAGTTTTCGGCGCAAACCGCGCACGATGCTGATCGAACAAAACGACCGGGGATGGCCCTGCAACAAAACCTCCATCCCCGGTTCAAATCCGGGCGGCGCCTCCAAATCTCCAGTGCGAATTCGATCGTTCGTGCGTCAGCCGCACAAGCGAGCGCGCGCAATTGGACTACGGTGGACTACAAATCGGCGGTCCGCCGGGCACCATGCGTTGATGTAACCAGCTGATTCGGCAAGGCTTGGCTGTTCGGGGATACAGAAAGGGTGGAGGTCAAAAGAACCTCCACCCTTGGCCCGTGCGCAGGCGCGCGTTGTTGTACGCGCTGGTGACCTGTCGGAGAGCTGCAGTAACTCGTCAACAGTAACCGGCTCGTAGATCGCGTCGTCCTGCGAACCAAGTCGCGCCACATGGACTATTTCGTCCAAGAGCGGCCTGTGGGTATCGGCGCGAACTCTTTGAAAAAACACCTGTCGAGGGCGGAAGCGGTGGCAAGTGGCGTCTGTCGGCCTGGCGCATTTCGTCCAGCCTCGCGTGCTTCACCGATCACCAGATCCTCGGACGGACGCTGCAGAACCTCTACGACGGGCCATTCTGGCGAGAAGACAAGGGCGCAGTCGATAGCGTAGGGGCGGGCTATTGGCGTCGGTTCCAGACCGACGCGAGCGTCCACATGCGCGCCGCGGGCTGCGCGCCGCCCGAAGGCAGCAGCTCCAGCCGGTTGAACGGTTCCGTGGGAAAGACGCGCTCGGTGATCACCGTCTCGCCGTCGTCGGCGAACACCTCGATCACCGACCGATCGAAGAGGACCCGGAGTGTGAGGCGGCCGTCGCGCCAGGCGAGCGGCCCGGCGTGGCGTCCGGGATACGCGCCATGGAAGGGCGTGCGGCGCGACCGGCGCCGATCGACGAACACCTCGAGCGGCTCGCGCGTCACACCAACGATCACATCCTCGCCTGCGTCGTTCGACAGACGGATCCCCGCTTCCGTCCACGTGCCCGGCTTCACCTCCAGCTGAATCTCAGCCGATCCTGGCAGGACGGTGCTACCGGCGATGACCGTCGGCGCCGGCGCCGCGCGCAGGTGCTCGATCTCGGCCACCGGCGCCTGCACCAATCGCAGCCCGTCGCGGCCACGGCGTAGCGTCAGCGCACGAGGGATCGACTGCGCACCGCGCCACGTTACCGACGGCTCGTCGTTGGTATAGAGCCAGTTGCTCGTCCATCCCATCCAGATGCGGCGCCCGTCGGTGGCAGGGACGTCAGAGAACGACAGGGAAGCGTAGAAGTCGGCGCCGTAGTCCGCCCACCGCGTCCGCTCGGCGGGGTCGTCGGCGACGAAGCGCGTGCCGTCGAACGTGCCGATGAAGTACTGCCCGCCGGACCCTCCGGCGATTCCGCCGGGATTGATGTCGACGTCGAGCACCCACCGAGTGCGCCCCGGTTCGCCCTCGATCGGCAGCTCGAAGAGATCCGGACACTCCCAAACCCCGCCGGTGGCACCGGCCGGCCCGAAGTCGCTCAGCGGCGTCCACGCCTTGAGATCGGCCGACGCGAAGAGGCGCACCTTGTGCTGGTCCGGCAGCACGGTGACCATGATCCAGCGCCGCGTCGGCTCGTGCCAGAACGCCTTCGGATCGCGGAAGTCCTTCAGGCCCAGATCGATCACCGGGTTCTTGGCGTACTTCGTCCACGTCCGGCCGCGGTCGTTGCTGTAGGCGAGGTTCTGCGTCTGCTTGCCGTGTCCGTGTCCTGTGTAGACGGCGACGAGGCACGAGCGGTCGGCCCCCGTTGCCCTGCAGAACCCGCTCGTGTTGTGCCAGTCGACGACGACGCTGCCCGAGAAGATCATCACCCCGTCGGCTTCGTGCAGGGCGACCGGCAGGTGCTGCCAGTGCAGCAGGTCGGGGCTTACGGCGTGGCCCCAGCTCATATGGCCCCACTGCTCGCCCAGCGGGTTGTGCTGGTAGAACAAGTGGTACTCGCCCTTGTAGAAGACGAGCCCGTTCGGGTCGTTCATGAAGTAGCGCGCTGGCGTGAAGTGGAACTGCGGCCTCAGTGGCTCGTCATAGGCCGGCGGCTGTGCGGCCAGGAGTGTGAGCGCAGCGGTCGCCACCGCCAATGGGCACGTCAGGGGATGGGGCATGGGGCGGATCCTTGGGGCGCAGCCTGCGACCGAACCTTCGGCACGGCCGTCTTGGACAGGGCCTAGTATGCCATGAGCGGCCATCCAGATTGGGGCAGCTACTCACCAGTGGGGACGTCAGGGGGAGCTGTCCCCGGTCGTGCGATGATGGGCGCCGCGAGGTGCGTATGCGACGCGTCACCACCGGTCTGGTTCTCATCGCGGCGGCGGCGCTGCCCGTCCGTCCGGACGCCCTGATTCGCGCCCGGACCACGCCGGCGTGGCCGGGCGGCGCGCGGATGGCGCTCAGCCTCAGCTTCGATGACGGGCGCGTGAGCCAGGTGAATGAGGGCCTGCCAGTCTTCGCGCGACACGGCGCAAGGGTCACGCTTTTCGTCGTGCCGTCGGCCATCGAGCCTCATCTCGATGGCTGGAAGCGGGCCGTCGCCGCGGGGCACGAGATGGGCAACCACTCCTTGACCCATTCGTGCAGTGGCAACTTTGCGTTCTCGCGGCAGAAAGCGCTCGAGGAACACTCGATCCCGCGCATGCGCGAGGAGCTGATCGAGGCCAACCGCCGCATCGCGACGCTGCTGGGCGTCACGCCGCGGACCTTCGCGTATCCCTGCGGGCAGACCTTCGTCGGGCGCGGGCCAGGCACGCAGAGCTACGTGCCGGTCGTGGCCGACCTCTTTCTCGCCGGCCGGGGCTGGCGCGACGAGTCCTCCAACGATCCCGCGTTCGTCGATCTGGCGCAGACCCTGGGCGTCGAGATGGACGAGCGCGACTTCGCCGAGATTCGTCCGCGGCTGGACGAGGCCCGTACTCGCGGCGCCTGGCTCGTGCTCGCCGGACACGACATCGGCGCCGGCGGTCGTCAGACGACGCGCATGGCGATGCTCGACGAGCTCCTCGCCTACGCGAAGGACCCGTCGAGCGGCATCTGGCTTGCCCCGGTCGGCGACGTCGCCGCGGAAATCGTGAAGCGTAAAGGCGCGCCGTAACGCCGGCTCCGCGGACATCGTATGTTTGGGCCCCTGCGCCCGTGCGCCCCTGCGTAAGCTTCCCCGTCAAGCGGACAGTTCCCAAGCAGACTGACCGGCGGTTGTGGGCCTCGGCAGAAACGTGAGCGGCGGCACCCGACCGAGGCTGTCGTGGCGCCGTTCCTGGTTGTAGATCCGGAGCCACTGCCGCGTCAGTACTGCAGCTCGGCGATCGACTCGAAGAGATGGGCGTTGGGGACCTCCGTGCGATAGGTGCGGTTGAAGCGCTCGATGTCGGCGTTCTGATTCGGCCTCCCCGGCTGGATGATAGCGCGACGGCGTCCGTCAGGCCGACCACGAGCCGAAACCGTCGAATGCGACCAAATCCCGTGGGCCGCTCCGCAAGGTTGCTCGCCGAAGTCGCGTTCAACTGGAGTCGAGTTGTGTCTTGCCGTTGGGCTGCTCCAGCCGGGCAAGTGACAGATCCTGCAATCCGGATAGAGGAGAACTTGCTTTTGAATCGCACCAGTGACGACTAGCGGCAGGATGGCCGGGCGTTCTTAGGGTGCCGTGGTAGTCCAGACGTAGTCCAATACGGCCCAAACAGCAGGCAAAACGGGGGAGCTGGACCGACCAAAGACCAGCACGAGACAACACGATGCACGACCCCGCTAAATCTGCAAAACCTCCATCCCCGGTTCAAATCCGGGCGGCGCCTCCAAATTTCCGGTTCAAATTCGACGGATTGTGCCCCTGCAGCACAAACCGGCGCTCGTAATTGGACTACGGTGGACTACAAATCGTAGACGGCCACGGGCTCGCATTCCGCAAATTACTCTGTGCGAAGCGCGTCGCTGTCGCGAGTTGGAAGAGGGAGGAAGTTTGAAGGACCTCCACCCAACGACCACGTCGCTCGCGGAATCGACCGCATGTCGATCGTTCAGTGCGACCGAAAGGATTCAAGAGCTGGCAGGAGTACTTCGATCGGCACGTGGCCGAGTGCGAAGACTGTGCGCCGTACTTCCAGTGTGAGGGACAGATGTCCGCCGGGGGAGAGGAGATTTCGGTCGACTATCTGCCTAACCAGATCGGGATTCCCGAGCGCCTAAGCTGCGAAGGTCGTACAGAACGGTCGATGCGACGGTTGCGGTTCACGCGTCGGCGAGATGATCAACGTCCGGGCGCGACCAACCTCTGAGGTCCGAGTTCCGTGCGCTCGTCGACCAGGATTCTGATCGAACGTCTCGTTTGACCCAAGTGAGCGCCGCCATCTCGATTACGGCTACGTGTAGCCACAGCAGCCAGGGGCAGACCGCCGGTCGCGTCTTAATACACGTCGAGGCCGAGCGTGCGAGCGAGAAGCTCGTGAATCACCGGTTGGCGTAGGTCGCGAGTATCACGCGGGCAGTACGATGCGCGCATTCACACCGATGACAAAGTGAAGCTGGCGCGAGCTCTCGACCGCGACGTGTCGCATCGATCGGCGCTGGAAAGAATACCCTAGCAACCGTCCGGCCAAACCGCCCACACCGAGGTCGCGCGGAGCGAATCAACCGGTCAAGCGATGGCCGCCGGTCCCGAATGAGACCACGGTGCTCCGCGGCGTCAAGTGTGCCCTTCGGCGGCTGCGCCGCCCTTGACACCGTGTCCGCTCCGTGACGAATAGCCCTTACGCGACGGCCATCGAGCACGCCGCCCTTCGGCAGCGTTCGGGCGAAGCGCGGAGGTCGCAACGGAGTCGTTGCCGGAATCTCGAATCCTTTCGCTCTTCGAAGCGAGGCGGAGCGTCTTCCGCGAGAAAATGCCAGGAGTTTGATTGCGGGTTGCGTCGGTATGTCTATTGCAGTTGCACCCACCCCGCTCCCCGATCGACAGATTGTCGGCAGGACGTTTCGCTGGCTCGGTGTGAGGGACGATTGTCGCGACGGTGTGCGTGTTTGCGACGAACGGATGTGAAGCTCAAAGCTGGTTGCGCCGAATGTAGGAACCAGGCGCAGGGAGGTCTCAGAGATGCTCCGCGATGTTCGTATCGCCGTCCGCGCGCTGCGCACATGGCGCTGGGGCGCCGTTCTCGCCGTCCTGACGCTCGGGGTCGGCATCGGCACGACGACCGCCCTTTCCGCGCTCCTCAGGGTTGCGCTCTCGGAGTCCTCCGTCGAGATCGAGGAAGTCGATCGGGTGGTACGGATCTACGGCATGAACCCCGCGGTCGGCGTCCGCCGTTCGTCCGTGACGTTCGACGACTTCGACGTTCTCTCGCGTGCGCGTTCGTTCGAGGGCATAGCGGCTTATCACGACGTCGAGATGGCAGTCGGCACGGGCACCCAGGACGACGTCGTCAGGGTGATGCTCGTCTCGCCGCGCTTCTTCGACGTTCTGCGCGGACGTGCGGTTGAGGGGCGGCTGTTCACGCCGGCGGATCTCGCCGACGACGCGACCACCGCGGTCGTGAGCGAGGCGACGTGGCGGCGCCGATTCGCCGGATGGCGGGTCGCTGAGGGACCCTCGCTGCGCCTGAACGGACGCGAGCATACCGTCATCGGTGTGCTGCCGGCCTCGTTCACGTACTCGATGATCGGCATCACCGGCGACGTCTGGATCCCATTGTCGCGGCGTGCCGCGGAGGGCGCTCGCGTCATGGTCATCTCGCGCCTGGCCCCGGGCGTGCCGTGGTCCTCCGCGAGCGGCGAGCTGGCCACGCTGGCGGCGCCGAACCAGCCCGAGCCCGGCTGGCGGTGGGGCGGCATCCCGGTGCAGCAGGACGTGCGCGCCAGAACTGGCGGCGTCACGGCGTGGATCTTCCTCCCGGGCGCGGTCGTGCTGATCATCGGCTGCGTGAACGTCGCCTGCATGCTGCTCGCGCGCGGCATGCGCCGGGAAACGGAGCTCTCTGTGCGTATGGCGCTCGGCGCCGGCCGCGGCGCGATCTTCAGGCAGCTCGTCATCGAGAACATCCTGCTTGGCGCTGCGGCAGGCATCATCGGAACGGCACTGGGCTTCGCCGCGCTCGACCTGGTCGCCAGGACACTGATCGAAACGAAGCCCGAAGTCAGCGCGGTGCTGTCCGGCGATCTCGGGCTCCTACCAATCGCGCTGATCTCGTCCGTCGTGGCCTGCCTGTTGTTCGGCGTCGTACCGGCCTTCCGGCTGTCGCGGCGGGACGTCGCCTCTTGGTTGAAGGGCAGCGCGCCGGCGGCGCGCGTGCGCGTCGCCGGGTATGGCGCACGCGATCTCGTCGTCTTCGTCGAGCTCGCGCTCGCGTCCGTGCTGATCGTGATAATGGCCATGTCGTTCGCCGTCTTCAGCGTGCTGCAGGACACGCGGCTCGGATTTGCGGTGAACGAGCTGCTCGACGTTCGTATTCCTGCGCGCGAGGCCGCGGCGGCGGCCGAGCGCCTCCGCGCCGTCGGTGGCGTGACCCACGTCGCGCTCTCCTCGAGTGGCCCCGGCGGCGGCGAGTCGGCGTTGGCCTCGACGCCGGGCCGCGCGGCAACTGCCGTCTCGATTGTGGAGGCGGCCAACGGGTTCTTCGAAACGACCGGCGTGGCCATCGTTCAGGGACGCCAATTCCTGCCCGACGAAACCGCGGGCGCGGCAGTCACGATCGTCTCCGAGGCCGTCGCATCCACGTTGTGGCCGGGAGAGAATCCGCTTGGCAAAGCGCTTGACGTGACGCTCAATGGCCGCTCGACACGTCTCGTCGTGATTGGCGTGGCGCGCGACGCCATACGAATGGCGCTCCCGCGCGCACAGCCCGGGCAGGTCTACCGGCCGCTCGATCTCGGGGCGCACACTGACATCGTGCTGCTCCTGCGATCGCCGCGGCCGAAGGAGGTCGCGCGTCAGGTCGCCGCCGCAGTGCAGCCGCCCGGCGCCGTGGCGCCCATTCGCGTTCGCGTGCTCGCGGACACGGTGCGCGAGGTCGCCGGCGGGTTCAAGATCCTGCGGCTGTTCGGCGCCTTCGCGTTAATCGCACTGCTGCTCGCCGGTTCGGGCATTTTCGCTGTCGTCAGCCAGTCGGTCACGCAGCGGACCTCTGAATTTGGCGTGCGCCTTGCGCTCGGCGCGACCCCATGGCACGTGCTGCGAACCGTGCTGGCGCGCGAGCTGAAGTTGATTGCCGTCGCGCTCGCGACCGGGACGGTGGGAACGATTGCGATGACGGGGTCGTCGGGTTTCGACGACGCGGCGATGATCGTGGCGGTCAACGTGAGCCGCCCCGAGTGGGGCCTGGCGTTGATTGGCCTGTGCGGGGCGGTAGCATTCACCGCCTGCCTGCTGGCGACCTACCGGATCGTGAAGCTCGATCCCTCGGTCGTGCTGCGGAGACTCTAGAGTCGACTCAGGTTCTGGCTGTCAACACCCGGACCAGAGGTCGGTCCACGTTCACGTCCGTACGAGACCGCACATGCGGCGTATCATAAGAGCGGGAGTGCTACAAATGACCCTCGAGTTCACGGCCGTTTTTCGAAAAGTACCCGAAGGGTACATCGGATTTGTCGAGGAACTTCCTGGCGCCAATACCCAGGGAGCCACGCTGGAGGAAGCGCGCTCCAACCTGAGAGAGGCCGTCACCCTCGTCCTCGAAGCCAACCGGGCGCTTGCCCAGGAACAGGGCGGGCCGGATGTGATTCGCGAGCCGCTGCAAGTAACGGCGTGAAGCGCCGCGATCTCATTCGACACCTCGAACACCACGGTTGCGAGCTGCTGCGCGAAGGCGGCAATCACTCCATCTACGTCAATCGCAAAGCCGGCAGAACGTCCAGCGTGCCCCGCCACAGCGAGATCAACAACGATCTCGCGAGGAAGATCTGCAAAGACCTCGAGGTGCCGGCGGCCGGGCTGACGACGATCGAACCGGCGAAGTTGCGGGCCCGGCTACCTCGGTGTGATGGGAATTCCGCTGCGCGCGGGCCGCGACGTGTCGGACGACGACATCATCCACCGTCGGCCCGTCACCGTCGTCGACTAAACGGCTGGCGGCGCAGTTGTGGCAAGGAGATGCCATCGGCAAGCAGCACGCGGTTCAGTATTCCAAGCAGCCGCTGGAAATTGTCGACGTGGCGGGCCACATCCGTGCGCGCGACATCCGCGATTCCGGCACTCTGATGATCTACGTGCCGTCTCACGTGTACGAGATCGAGCGAACGCTCGTCGTCAAGACGCCAGCGCCGTTGTCTACGATTGGGCCCGCAATCAAACAGACGGTCGAGGCGCTCGGTCCCGGCAGGCCTGTCTTCGACATTCGGTCAATGGACGACATCGTGAAGGCGTCAATCGACAACACGCGATTCACTATGCTGGCGCTCTCAGGGTTCGCGATTGCGTCGCTGGTGCTCGCGGGTGTCGGACTCTACGGCACGCTCGCCTATCTCACTTCCCAACGCACGCAAAAAGTTCGGCGTCCGCCTCGCCTTAGGCGCGTCGGCCGCCAGCATTCTCCGGCTCGTGTTCCGAGAAGGGTGAGTGCTCACGGGACTGGGCGCGGCACTCGGACTGGCCGGCGCGTTCGCAGCTGCGCGCGGACTGCAAGGCTTGTTGTACGGCGTCACGCCGCTTGATGGCCTCACCATGGCCAGCGTCGTCGCCCTCCTAGCGGTCGTGGCCTTCGTGGCTATCGGCTGGCCGGCCTGGCGCGCGGCGCGCATCGATCCGATGACGGCGCTGCCGACCGTAGCGCTTGATTGAGGCTAAACTAAGGGTCGAGTCGAGTGGCTAAGCGACACGATCGCGGGGTGCCGGAAGCAGCGGCACCGTAGTCCAAACGTAGTCCAATAGGGCCCTAATACGAGGTAAAACGGGGGAGCTGGACAGACCAAAGACCAGCACGAGACAACACGATTCACAACCCCGTTGAATCTGCAAAACCTCCATCCCCGGTTCAAATCCGGGCGGCGCCTCCAACCTTCGCGCATGATACAAGCGAAGGTTGCCCGCCGTAGCCTTGGCGAAGGCGGGCCTCGCCGCCGAACGCGCTACGGCTGGCAGGCCAAACTTTCCAGTGCAGATTCGATCGCTTGTGCGTTAGCCGCACAAGCAAGCGCGCGCCAATTGGACTACGGTGGACTACAAATCGGCAGTCCGTGGCGCCATCCTGACGGAAGCAGCTGATTTGGAACGACTTGGGTGTTCGGTGATTCAGAGAGGGTGGAGGTCCCGAGGACCTCCGCCTTGGTTGCACGTTGGGCGCAGCACCTAAACCGATAAGGAGCTGGCCGCTCGTCAGATGGCTGCTGTCCCAAGTTACTCTGCGCGCATGCTGACGGCGGGGTTTCACACGTGCGGCATCTCGAGATGCCAGTAGCGTGGAGACGGCGACCAGCGCGCCGAAGAAGCCGAGCGCACCCAGAGGTGTGACGCATCGACGTTCTCGATCTGGCGTGACGGTGAGAAGAACAGCTATCGCTTGCACGCCACCAGGGCGTACCGCCCGCCGATCTCAACGCCTGCTGTCGAGAGCTCGACGTTCTGCGCCGTCCCGAGCCACGGTCCGACCGCGTCGGCCCCTTCTTTTGCTTCAAGTGTCCACGAGCGGCACTGCCACCCGCCCTGAGCTGACACGACGGGCTCCGGCCAGAGTCTGGCCAGGACGACACCGGTCACGACACCCGCACTCAAAAGACCCACACCGATCAATCGATTCACCATCGGGCTCTCTCCTTCCTTTTCTGCATCAAGGTCTCCATTACAGATGGCGAACGCGGCTGTACGACCACGGCGCCAGCACGCTGATCGTGAGCGGCAGCAGCGCCGGCAACAGCATCCGGAGCGCGTCTGCCGCTGGCTTCTCGGCGAGCGACAGACCCGCCGCGCGCAGCATCGTCAGCCATGCCACCGCGAATGTTGCCGTCAGCAGGACGACGCCACACGCCTGACCCAGCGTCAGCAGCCGCTCCGCGAACGTGCGCCAGGCGAGGTAAGCCGTCGCGAACACGATGGCTGCCGCCGCCACCCAGGACGTCGCCCGGAGGATCGCGCCAAGCGGGATCTCCAATCCGTTCCACCGTGGTGCGGCCAGCATCAGCAGAACGAGTGCGACGCCATAGAGCAACAACAGCGATCCCGCGATGTTCAGGCGCTGGGGATAGCGTGTCCAGAGCGCCCCAAGCGCCGCCCACGACGCCACCCAGACGGGAACACCGATGGACGCGACGACTGCCAGCGCGACCTGCTCATTTCGGCTCAGTGCTCCGACTGCGCCCTCGATCAGGCGCTGCCCACTACGCAGAGGGTCGCCGAAGGCCTCGCCTGCCGCGATGAGCGATCCGGATGCCCACACACTCACGGCGACTGCGGTCAGCGCCGCCAGAACGCAAACCGACCTGACGAGCACTTTGACGACAGCCAGCCGTCCGGTGCCGGACGGCTGGGTCGCCTCGAACGCGCTGGCGTACAAACGTCCTTGTGTCGCCCGAATACCGAAGGCATTGGCTCCGAGGGTCAGCACGGCCGGTACCGAGACCATCGCAAAGAGCATCGACAACGGTCGGGCCCAGAAGCATCCATCGACTCTGCACGCCACATACTGTCGAAACTCGCTAGCGAGCAACGCATCGATGGGACCGCTGACCGCGAACAACAGCAGATTCACGATCGCGAGCGCCGCTCCGATCGTCAGCAGCGGCAGCCCGCGCGACCTCAGCTCGAACCACACCTGCGCGCGCGTCGAAGACGAGGTGGGACACGGGAACCGGAACAGGCTGGCGAGCCGGTCCAGAAATCCGGCGCCGGGAGTCCAGAGGACCACCGACGCCCGCCCGTCGCCGCGGCGCTGGCGCGCCACGGCGGCGACCGTCAGACCAAACGATGCCAGGCCAATCGCGCCGATCAACGCGTAGTCGGTGAGCGGGAAATCGAACAGCGAGGGCCATCGATCCGGGGAATCGTGCCAGTCAATCTCCCCTGTGAGGCGATGATTGGCCAGACCTATCCATGCCACGCTGGCAGCCATCGCGCCCAGCATCTGGACGACCCGGTTGCGGGTCGACCAGTTCGCCGCCGCCATGACCAGATTGAGGGCGGCGATCCACGCGGCGACGGGCAGCAGTGGGAACGGATAGCCGAATGTCACCCTCAGGAGAAGCACCGACACGAGGTATATCGCCGCCGGGGCAACGGTGACGTACGCCAGCGGGACGCCGACGAGTACCGCCGTCCGAACCGGACGGGTATAGAGGAGGTAAAACGGAAAGCCGGGCAGTCCGCCGTTCAGTTTCAAGAATGACAGCCACCCGATGAAGTTGGGCACCACGACGAGGGCCAGGGCGATCACCGCGCCAAAGTCTTTGATGACTTTGCTCGGCGCAACAGCAGCGAACAACGCCATAACGACCGCTCCGCCGACGATCCCCAGGGCGAGCCGCCAGGTGACCTCGGGGCGCGACACCCGCCAGTTTTCCCACAGGATGGCCACGACGGGCGACTGCATGGTCACGCGGCCTCCACCGGCTGCCGGCCGCGGCCGGCGCGAGCCAGGAAGATCTCCTCGAGCGTGGCGTCGCGCGATTCGACGACCAGGCCGCCGAGCGCGAGGACCGAATGATGGAACTGCTCGATCGATCCGCTATGGAGGACGCTCCACGTGCGGCCACCACCCTCCATTGCCAGCGCGGCTTCGAGGGCGGGCGGTTGATCGAAGTGCTCGACGAATCGCACGCGGCTGCGCTGGTAGCCGCGCCGCACATCGTCGAGGGCGCCGCTCAGAGTCACGCGGCCGTGATGGATCATCGTCACGTGGTCGGACATCCGCTCCACCTCGTCGAGCAGATGTGACGAGAAGATCACGGTGCGTCCGTCATCGGCCACGGTTCGAACGATGGCGTCGAGGATGTCGCGGCGCACGACGGCGTCGAGGCCCGAGGAGGGCTCGTCGAGAATCAGCAGCTCGGGACGATGGGCGACGGCCGCCACCAGGCCCGCCTGGGCGCGCATGCCCTTCGAGAGCTCCTTGACCTTCTTGGAGGGATCGAGCGCGAACGACTCGAGCAGCTGGCGCGCGTACGACCCGTCCCACGTCGGATGGTAGGCCTGCGTGTAGCGCATCAGCTCGTCGACGCGCATCCACTCCGGCAGCTCGCGGTCCTCGGAGAGATAGCCGACGCGGCGCAGCACGCCGACAGGGTCGCGAACCGGGTCGAGGCCGAAGACGCGCACCGAGCCGGTCGCCGCGCGCAGCAGCCCGAGCAGGTGCTTGAGGAGTGTCGTCTTGCCAGCGCCGTTGGCGCCGACGAGCCCGTAGACGCGCCCCTCGGTCGCTTGGAACGACACGTCTTCCAGTGCACGCTGTTCTCCAAACGAGCGCGACAGGGTTGAGACGTCGACTACGTTCGTTGTCATTTACTCTTTCTCCTTGCGGGCGAGCTCGCCGTCCGGTACCGGTGTCATGAGTGCTCGCCGCTCGTTGAACATTCGCAGGACGTCGTCCGTGGTGAAGTTCAGGTGATGCGCTTCGGCCAGGAGGGCATCGAGCCGCTGCTCGATGATGCGCTCCCGCTCGCGATCCGCCAGTCGCGAGCGGCCTTCGGACACGTACGTGCCGGCGCCAGCCCGCTTCCAGACGACCCCGGCCGCTTCCAGCTCGCCGTAGGCCTTGACGACGGTGTTCGGCGTGACCCGGAGCTGCAGCGCCAGCGTGCGAATGGGCGGAAGCTCCTCTCCGGGGGCGAGCCTGCCAGACGCGGCTAAGTACCTGATCTGATTGGCGATCTGGCGGTAGATAGGGACGCCATCGGCGAGCGTGATCGTGATGTCCATTGAATCGTATGACTGTATCCTAACACGGATACAATTCCTATACGGCGGTCGCCTCAGTAAGGTTCCCGATTGGAGGTCAGGCGACTGAGTGTTGAAGGTTGATTCCCAAACTGTGGTGGTCGGGAGGCTTCATCGTGTCCGT
>JANOJK010000310.1:0-6120 GCA_031408165.1 Acidobacteriota bacterium
CCGCCCGCGCGGCCCGGCAGCGCCAGCGTCGTCATGCACTACAGCATGGTCCTCCTGCCGTCGACGCCGATGCAGGCGCGCCTCTTCGACGAGCGCGTCGGCTACTTCTCCACCGGCACGATCGATTACGGCCAGGACGAGCACAAGGCGCCGGCGCGCCGGTTCATCACGCGCTACCGGCTGGAGAAGAAAGATCCGGCCGCGGCGATGTCGGAGCCGGTCAAGCCGATCACCTACTGGGTGGATCCGGCGACCCCGACGAAATGGATTCCGTATGTGAAGAAGGGGATCGAGGACTGGCAGCCCGCGTTTGAAGCGGCCGGGTTCAAGAACGCCATCGTCGCGAAGGAGGCGCCGTCTCCGTCGGTCGATCCGGACTGGAGCGCGGAAGACGCGCGGCACTCCGTGATCCGGTGGCTGCCCTCGACGACGGAGAACGCATCCGGCCCGCACATCCACGACCCGCGCAGCGGCGAGATTCTCGAGGCCGACATCCAGTTCTACCACAACGTCATGAACCTGGCGCGCGACTGGTACTTCGTGCAGGCCGGGCCGCTCGACCCACGCGCGAAGACGCTCCCGCTGCCCGACGACCTGATGGGCCGCCTCATTCAGTATGTCGTGGCTCACGAGGTCGGCCACACGCTCGGCTTCCAGCACAACATGAAGGCGAGCTCGATGTATCCGGCGGCGAAACTTCGCGACGCGCAGTTCCTCAAGGCCAACGGCCACACGCCGACCCTGATGGACTACTCCCGCTTCAACTACGTCGTCCAGCCCGAAGACAAGATCGATCCCGCGGACCTCGTGCCGAGGATCGGCGCGTACGACAAGTGGGCGACGATGTGGGGCTATAAGCCGATTCCGGCGGCGAAATCCGCGGAAGACGAGAAGAAGACGCTCGACGGGTGGGCGCGCGAGCAGGACACGAAGCCCTACCTGCGCTTCTCCACCGCCGGATCGCGCGGGGCCGATCCCGGAGAGCTGACGGAATCGGTCGGCGACGAGGATGCCGTCGCGTCCACCACGCTCGGGATGAAGAACCTCGAACGAGTGGTCGCGATGCTGATCCCCGCGACCACGACGAAGCCGGGCGAGAACTATGGCGACCTCGACGAGCTGTACGGACGCCTGCTCGGCCAGTGGTCCACCGAGCTCAGTCACGTCGCCGCGATCGTCGGCGGCTTCAACTCGCAGGAAAAGCACGTCGGGCAGGAGGGCGTGAGGTTCACGCCGATCGCGCGCGACAGGCAGCTGCGCGCCGTCCAGTTCCTGAATGCGAATGCGTTCCGGACGCCGGCGTGGTTGATCAAGCCCGAGATCCTGCGCCGCATCGAGCCGGTGGGGGTCCTCGATCGGATCGAAACCGGCCAGCGCCGTGTGCTGAACTCGCTCCTGAGCACCGCCCGCGTGAACCGGCTCGTCGAGCAGGAGACGCTGGACGGCGACGCGGCGTACCGCGCAACGGACTTCCTCGCGGACGTTCGCAAGGGTGTCTGGAGCGAGGTCTACGGTGACGGACCGGTGACGGTCGACGCATACCGGCGCAACCTGCAGCGCGCCTACATCGAAACGCTCGGCGATCGGGTCAACGGCAGCGCGGCGACGGCCGACGATGCCCGCGCGTTTTTCCGCGGCGAGCTGAAGACGCTGGACGCGGACCTCAAGTCCGCCGTCTCGAAAACGGCCGACCGCGCGACGAAGCTACACCTGGAGGACATCCAGACGCAGATCGCGCGCGCCCTGGATCCGTCGATCCAGAACCCCGCCGGCGCCGCGGGTGCGGCACGGCCGGGGACCGCGTTCGACGTCGCCGAGGTGCCCGACGCGTGCTGGGTGGACTATGCGATTCGAGGCCGCCGCGGGGACGGGGGAGGCGGATACTAGGCTTTGGGCTTTGGGCTTTAGGAAGACAAACGGGCCTTGCGGCGGTGCGGCGGGTGCGGCCGGCCCTTCTCCCAAAGCCTAAGGCCTAAAGCCTAAAGCCTGCTTTGGGCTTTAGTTAGGCTTTGGGCTTGGACTTTAGGCCTTAGGACGACAAGAGCCGGTGCCGTTGTGCGGGCCGGCCCTTCCTGCTAAAGCCCAAAGCCTAAAGCCCAAAGCCTACTTTCATCGAAGCGTGAACGTCAGCTCTACGTTCACGCGCACCGGCACCGGCTGTCCCTTGTAGAGACCCGGGCGGAAGCGCCACTGCTTGACGGCGATGAGGGCCTGCTGGTCGAGGCCGAAGTTCTGGTCGAGCGAGCGCGTGATCTTGAGCCGAGTGGGATCGATGGTGCCGTCGGCCAGCACCACGGCTTCCATCTCGACGATGCCCTGGAGCTTGGCGCGCATCGCTTCGCCCGTGTAATTGGGCTTCACTTCGCGGATGAGCACTGGCGACGTGACGCCGTTGCCGATGTCGTAGATGCCGCCACCGAACCCGCCGCCCGTACCCTCACCGACGCCGGAGCCGGTGCCGGTGCCGATGCCGGTGCCCCGCCCGCCGCCCCCGGCGCCGATTCCCGAGGCGTCAATCTGAGAGAGCGTGCCCGGCAGGGTGATGACCGCGGTCGGTGTCGAGATCGGGACGGTCACCTCGGGTGTGATCACGTTGACCGGCTTGGGGATGGGTGTCGGCTGGACGGGCTTGGCCGCCACGATTTCGATTTTGCGAGGTGGCTCCGGATCCTTTGGCCTTCCGCCGCCGCCGCCGCCGGGACCGGCTTTGGGCTGGTCGAGAAAAATGTAGTCCAGCTTCTCGGTGGCTTGGTTCACGGTCCGGACGACCTCGGAGACGTGCGTGGCCGCGTAGATGAGCGCGCCCAGGATGATCGTGTGAGCCACGATCGACACGCCGGTCCCTTCCCACCAGCTCGTTTTGAGCTGCTGAGGCGCCGGCATTTCGCCGATCAGCAGGCGTGCGTTGGGGCTGAAGCCCTTGAACTCTGATTCGGACATGCCGACGACTGCTGTCATTGTGGCCGAGCCGCTCCTGAACCGCAACTGCAATAAGGGTGCTAGCACGCCGGTCTCGAAACCCCGGGAAATCGTTCCAGGCAGCGGTTTTCCCGTCCTTTTGTTAGGACGCCTTGTTAGGACGCCGGGTCACCAGGTTTGGTCGCGATAAGCTGTAGCGCGCATGCACGCCTTCGATGCGGTCATTGCCGGGGGCGGACCGGCGGGCGCAGTCGCCGCGCGCGACCTCGCGCGGACGGGCGCGCGTGTGGCGCTCGTCGACGGCAGCCACCCGCGGGAAAAGCCGTGCGGCGGCGGGGTGACGGGACGCGCGCTTCGGCTGGTCGGCACCACGCTCGCCGCGGACTGTGGCCAGCCGATCGATGCCGTCACGTTCGAGGCGGGCGCCCGCACGGCCCGGGTCCCCCTGCCCGACCGCGAGGCGCTGCGCATCTACCCGCGTGCGGCGTTCGACGCGGCGCTGGTGCGTCAGGCGGTGGACGCCGGTGCGACGCACATCAGGTCCCGGGTCACCGCCGTAGAAAGACACGCGGGGACCTGGCAGGTGTGGGCCGACGACACCTCGCTCTCGGCGCCGTGGCTCCTGGGCGCCGACGGCCCTGCGGGCGTCGTGAGGAAACGGGTCTTCCGGCCATTCGAGCGCCGCCAGCTTTCGATTGCCGCGGGCTCCTACGTCGACGGTGTCGACACGAGGGAGATCGTCATCGGATTCGCGGCGGAGCCGCGCGGATACCTGTGGTCGTTTCCGCGCGCCGGACACCTGGCGGCAGGCACGTGCGCGCAGGCGAACGAGACGTCGGCCGCCGAGATGCACCGCCTCACGGATCGATGGCTCGACGGCTATGCGCCAGCCGCCGGCCGCGCGCGGCGCCGCTACGCCTGGCCGATCCCCTCCCTCGAGGCGCGTGACGTGGACGCCGAACAGCCGTCAGGCGACGGCTGGATGCTCCTGGGCGACGCCGCGGGTCTGGTCGATCCGATCACCCGCGAGGGAATCTTTTTCGCGCTGCGCTCCGGTATGCTCGCGGCCGCGGCGCTCGGGACCGCCTCACCCGCCCGGACCTACGCCGCCGGTGTCCGCGACGAGCTGCACGACGAGCTCCGGCGCGCCGCGCGGCTCAAGGCGGGCTTCTTCCGCCCGCGATTCACGGAGCTGATGGTCGACGCGCTCTCCCACAGCGCCGGCATCCGCCTCGTCATGATCGACCTCGTCGCCGGCCGCCAACCCTACGCCGGACTCGAGCGCAGACTCCTCGGCACCCTGGAATTCGGCCTGATGGTTCGAGTTCTCCTGGGATAACCGTGTCTTCTGCCTTCTGCCTTCTGCCTTCTGCCTTCTGCCTTCTGCCTTCTGCCTTCTGCCTACTTCGCGAGATACCCGTCGCGCGCGCGGACCGTCACCGCCTGTCGATTTACGCGCACGGTGATGGTCCTCCATTGCTCGTCGCCGCGCACGATTGGGCGCGAGGGGGTGTAGCCGAGGAGGTACTGGTGGCGCAGCTCGCTGGCGATCGTCCGCATCATGCCGTTCAACTCGCCGGGGCTACGCGGCCGGAAGGAGCGGCCGCCGGTGAGGGAGGCGAGCTCGGCGAAGAGCGGCGCGCGGGTGCGGCCGAGCGCCACGGCGTAGATCATGACGTCGGAGCGGCGGGCGGACTCGAGGGCCTCGGCCGCTGTCGCCTTGCTGTAGCGGTCGGTGCCGTCCGACAGCAGCACCAGCGCCCGGCGCCCCTTCGCGCCCTGGATCGCGCTGATCGACTGAATGATCGCGTCGTGCAGTCCGGTCGTGCCCCACGGTTTCAGCGCGGAGAGCGCGCGCATCTGCGCGGGGCGGTCCGTCGAGAGCGGTGCCAGGACCTCGATCTCGGACCCGATCCCCACGATCATCGACTGATCGCCGGGCTGGAGCTCGCCGAGGAACGTCCGCGCGGCGCTGAGCGCCGTCGGGAGCTGAGCCGCTCCCATGCTGAAGCTGTGGTCCACGCCGAGGGCCACCGACAGCGGGAAGTCCCCTTCCCCGAAGGCGGTCACGGCCTGCGGTTCCCCGTCTTCGAGGACGGTAAAGTCCCCGCGTACGAGTCCGCTGATCGGATTTCCGGCCTGATCCGTGACCGCGGCGTAGACCTCCACGACGTTCACACCGGAGCTGAATTGCGCCGAAACCATCGAATACCCGGCCAAAAGGATGATGGCCAGGGCTCCTACCGGGCCGGCCACACCGAAGCGCACAGCGCGAAGGAGGGTGGTAGAATTACCCCGTCCCTCGTAATCGAAAGGTAACGCCATGTTTGGCAGTCTCGGAATTCCGGAACTCATCATCATCCTCCTGATCATCATCCTGATTTTCGGGGCAAACCGCCTGCCCGAAATCGGGCGCGGGATCGGAAAGGGCATCCGGAACTTCAAGGAGGCCAACCGAGACAGCCAGAACGACACGAAGGTCTAGAGGATCACCCGCGTGTCCCCGACGCGGCGCGTCACGCGCTCGCGGTCCAGCCATTCGAGGAGCGGGATCGCATACTTCCGCGACACTCCGTACCGCTGCTTGAATCCGGCCACGTCGATTTTCACCTGAGTCCCCGGCTCCTTCAGAGCCCTCACCTCCTGCTTGAGCTGCTCGAGCGCCACGGCGTGGAAGAAAAGCGTGTCGATCCGGACCAGCGTCTTCTGCCTGACGAGCAGTTTCGAGACGCGGTCGGCGACCGCGGCGGAGACACCGGCGGCGGACGCCGCCCCCGCGAGATCCGGGGGCGCCAGGCCGGCGGCGCGGAACACGCGATCCAGCCCCTCCTGCGCGCGCGCTTCTTCCGGCGTCAGTGAGACGCCGCGCCCGGGATGCGCAAGCCGGTCGCGTCCCGCGAGTTTGCCGATCCCCGCGAGGCGCTGCAACACGTCCTCGAACAATGCCGGGGACGCGCGGCCGAAGACCTTTTCGCGTGCCTCTTCCCGCGGCAGTCCGTCCGACATGGGGCTCGTGCGGTGATGCTCGGCCACCGCCGCGAGCAGCCGCTGCTCGAGCGCCGCGGCCAGCGGCGCGCTGAACAGCTCGCTGCCGATCGTGACGACCCTGCCGGCCTTCGCCACCTCCCCCCCGACGCGCGCCGCCTCCGCGGCCGTCATCCCCGCCCGCCGCGCCAGCGCATCGAGCGCCAGACCGGCGCC
>JANOJK010000315.1:0-2234 GCA_031408165.1 Acidobacteriota bacterium
GTTCGTGCGCACCGTGCTCGTCGAGTGGCTGCACGTTGTCGAAGTCTGGGTCGGGGCGAATTTTCTGTTCGGGCACGATCGATCCGGCACCTTTTCCCTGCTCCGTTCGCTCGGCGCGCGCTACGGCTTCCGTGCCGAGAAGATTGACGCGGTCCGCTACAAGGACTTCGTGGTCAGCAGCACCCGCATCCGCCGGCTGATTGCCGAGGGGCGGGTCGACGAGGCGGGCGCGCTGCTCGGGCACCATTACTTCCTCGATGGCACCGTCGTGCACGGGGCCGCGCGCGGGCGCGAGCTCGGGTTTCCCACGGCCAACCTGGAGACCGGCAACGAGCTGCTGCCCCCGGCGGGTGTGTATGCGACGACGGCGTCGGTGAAGGGGGTCGCGTATCCGTCGGTCACCAACATCGGCACGCGTCCCACGTTCGGGGAGGCCGATCGGATCCACATCGAGACCCACCTGCTCGACCTGTCGCGGGATCTCTACGACGCGACCATCCGCTTGTCGTTCGTGCAGCGGCTCCGGGACGAGCGCGCGTTCCCGGACGTGGATGCGCTGCGCGCCCAGATCGACGCGGACTGCCGGGCGGCCAAGCGGCTCTTCGGCCGCATTTCGCTATAGAATCGTCCTATGGCACCGCCGCCGCGCCGCGTCGATCTGCGGCTGACGATTCCGGCCGCCGCGCCGTATCACCAGGTGGCCGGCGAGCTGGCGGGCAGGTTCGCCGAGTATTCGGGGGCCGGCGCAGGGCCGGCGGGGGAGCTGGCGAAGGTCGTCGAAACGCTGGCCGGAAGCCTCGTCGCCGCGGCGCCCGACGGCTCCATCGCGCTCGTGATGGAAGCGCGCGATGGGGAGCTGGTCGTCCTCGCCGAGTGCGGCGCGCGCCGGGAGCAGGCCACGTGCCCGCTGCCCGCATGAGGCTCTTCAACACCCTGACCAGGCGCGAGGAGGACTTCACGCCCGCCGACGGGAAGACCGTCCGGATGTACGCGTGCGGGCTGACGGTGTATGCGCGCGGGCACATCGGCAATTTCCGCACGTTCGTGGCGCTCGATGTCCTGCGCCGCGCCCTCGAGTTCAACGGCTACGGCGTGCGGCAGGTGCGCAACTACACCGACGTCGACGACCGGACCATCGTGGAGTCGGTGAAGGCCGGCCAGCCGCTGCGCGAATATACGCAGCAGTTCGTCGACGCCTTCGAGCGGGACTCCGCGGCGCTCGGGCTGGAGACGGTGGAGTACGCACCGCGCGCGACCGATCACATCCCGGCGATGGCCGGCATGATCCACGCGCTCGGCAAAAACGGCCACACCTATACGACCGACGGCTCGATCTACTTCAAGATCTCGACGTTCCCCGAGTACGGGAAGCTCGCGCGGCTGGATCACGCCGGCATCAAGAGCGGCGCGCGCGTCGATTCCGACAAGTACGAGAAGGAAGACGCGCGCGACTTCGTGCTGTGGAAGGCGTCGAAGCCGGGCGAACCGTCGTGGGAGCCGGAGCTGCCGCCCGGGCGTCCGGGCTGGCACATCGAGTGCTCGGCGATGGCGGCGGAGCTGCTCGGGGACCTGCCGATCGACATTCACGGCGGCGGCGTGGACCTGATCTTCCCTCACCACGAGAACGAGATCGCGCAGGCGGAAGGAGCGACGAACCGGCCGTTCTCGCGCTTCTGGGTGCATGTCGAGCACCTGATGATCGAGAATGCATCCGATGTCGCCGAGGACAAGGGCGTCGAGAAGATGTCCAAGTCCCTCGGCAACGTCTACAACCTCGAGGATGTCGTCGCGCAGGGCTTCCGTCCGTCCGCCCTGCGCTACCTGTATCTCGGGACGCACTACCGCAAGCAGCTCAAGTTCTCGTGGACGCTGCTGGCCCAGGCGGAAGAAGCGCTCAAGCGGATCGCTGATTTCCTGGCCCGGGTGGATGCGCTGCAGGCGGGCGCCGCGAGCGCCGCGAATCGGCCCGGCGCAGGGCAGGTCGCCGCGCGGCTCGAGGAAGCGGCCACGGCGTTCGCGGGCCACATCCGCGCCGACCTCAATACCGCGGCCGGGCTGGGCGTGGTCTTCGACCTCGTCCGCGCTCTCAATTCCTCGATCGACGCCGCCGACCTGGACGCCGGCGACGCGCCGGCGGTGCGCGCCGCGTTCGACGGCTTCGATCGCGTGCTCGGCGTCTTGTCGCTCCGCCGCGCCGAGGACCAGCGGCCGCCGGTCCCGGTCGAGGAAATCGA
>JANOJK010000361.1:0-8390 GCA_031408165.1 Acidobacteriota bacterium
TCCGCGGGACGACGGCTTTGATCGGCACGAGCGGCTTCCGCAACGGCGTGCATTTCACCATCGACGTGCCCGCCCGTAGCGACATCGACATCGACCTGACCGCTGGCGATCTCGAGGTGCGCGGGATCGAGGGGAGCAAGAAGGTCGAGAGCTGGGCGGGCGACGTCTCGATCGACGTGGGGCAACCGGAGCAGTACCGCGATGTCGAGGCGTCGGTGCGGGCAGGGGACCTGAAGGCGCTGCCGTTCAAGGTATCGAAGGGAGGCCTGCTGCGCTCCTTCAAGTGGACGGGCAAGGGGCCGTATTCGCTGCACGTGAAGCTTTTCGCCGGCGATTTGACGCTTCGCTAGAAGGCCCAAAAAATGCTGAATGCTGAATGCTGAACTCTGAACGCTGAATTCAACATTCAGCATTCAACATTCAACATTCAACATTCGGCACTACTCCGCCCGCAAGGCCACCAGCGGATCCACCCGCGTGGCGCGGCGCGCCGGGATCACGCACGCCGCAATCGCGACCAGGGTCAGGATCAGGGTGATGACGCCGAAGGTGACCGGATCCGTCGGCGTCACCTGGACGAGCAGCGTCGCGAGCACCTTGCTCAGGAAGAACGCCGCGGTAAGGCCGATCGACAGGCCGAGCCCGAGCTGCCAGAGTCCGCGCTTCAGGATCAGCCAGGACACCTGCCCCGCGTCCGCGCCGAGCGCCATCCGCACCCCGATCTCGGTCGTGCGCTGCGTCACCGAATAGGCCATGACCGCGTAGAGGCCGACGGCCGACATGACGAGCGCGATGATGGCGAAGATCGCAAACAGGCTGCCGAACACGCGGTAGGGCCACGTCTGCTGCGCGATCATCTGCTTCATCGTCTGGATCGTGAACACCGGCTGGTCGGGATCGACCGCCTGCACTTCGCGCCGGACGGCGTTCATGATCGCGCCGGCGTCGAGGCGGCTGCGGACCAGCAGCGTGATCCCCGACGGCGGATCCTGACGATATGGGAGGTAGACGACGGCGGGGGGCGCCACGTCCTGCGGTTGCGAGTGACGGATCGACGGGCTGATCCCCACGACGGTACGCCAGACGGGGACGCGAGGCGCGGGCTGTCCGGCTTGCGGCGGAGGCGCAACGAAGCGGATGCGGCGGCCGATCGGGTCCTCGCCGGCGAAGAACTGCGTCGCGAGACTGTCGTTGATGACGATGGTCTCGGCGCCCGGGGCGCCGTCCGTGTCGGTGAAGGCGCGGCCCCGGCGCAGCTGCACGCCGACCGTGTCGAAGAACTGCGGGCTGATGGTCACGACGCCGACCGTCGCCGCCTTTTCCTCGGCCTTGCGGACCGGGCGTCCCTCGATCTCGAAGTCGCGCTGGCTGCTGCCGAATGGAGGCACGCTCGTCGTCAGCGATACCGAATCGGCGCCAGGGAGGGCCGCGAGCTTCGGCGCGAGCCGATCGTAGAAGGCGCGCCTCGTCTCCGGCGTCGGATATTTCCCGCTGGGCAGCCGCATCCCCATCGCCATCAGGTTGTCGGTCCGGATCCCGATGTCCATCCGGTACAGCTTCAGGAAGCTGCGCACCATCAGCCCCGCGCCGACGAGGAGCACGAGCGTCAGCGCCAGCTCGAGGACCACCATCGTCCCCGTCATCCACCGCGCGCGGCGGCCGCCGGCGTTGCCGCGGCCCCCTTCCTTGAGGATCTCGTTGACGTTCGTCTTCGAGACCTGGAGCGCCGGCGCGAGGCCGAAGAGGATCCCGGTGATCACACAGATGGCCGCGAGGTAGCCGAAGACCACGTAGTCGATGCTGAAGACGATCCAGTAGGGCTTCCCCGAGTCCGCGACGGCGTTGTCGAAGAGCCGCACGCCGACGATCGCCAGCAGCAGGCCGAGGGCACCGCCCATGCAGCCGAGGACGATGCTCTCGATGAGCAGCTGGCGGATGACGCGCCAGCGCGTCGCGCCGAGCGCGATCCGGACCGCGATCTCGCGCGATCGATGCGCGGAGCGCGAGAGCAGCAGGTTCGCGACGTTGGCGCACGCGATGAGGAGGACGAAGCCCACGGCGCCCATCATGGCGAGGAACACCACGCGAATCTGTCCGCCGTTGAAGCGCTCGTTGAAGGTCTCGACCACCACCGTCGCGTATTCCTTGTTCGTCTGCGGATAGCTGGCGGCGAGCCTCGCAGCGATGCCGTTCAATTCGGTCTGGGCCTGCGCCCGGCTCGCATCGCGGCGCAGCCGCCCGAAGACACCGGCGAAGCGCGCGCTGCGCGCTTCCTGCTCGGAGGTGGCCACGAGCGGCGTCCACAGTTCCGCGTTCGTCGGAAACAGCATGCCTTCGGGCATGATGCCGACGATCGTGAAGGGCTTGCCGTCGAGCCTGACCGAGCGTCCGAGCACGGCCGGGTCCGACGCGTAGCGGGTCTTCCAGATGGTGTGGCCGATGATGACGACCGGTTCGGCGCCCTTCTTGTCTTCGCCGGGCGCGAACGCGCGCCCGAAAAGGGCCTGCTGATCGAGGAGCGCGAACGTGTTGGCGGTCACGTGGGCGCGGCGGGCCTGCTGCGGGGCCGACGTGTCGTCGCTCAGGTTGGCGCCGGTGCCGTTGAACGCCGCGAGGCCGCTGAAGGTGCGGGTCTGTGCGCGCCAGTCCTCGAGATCCGCGAGCGACACGCTGCCGGAGCGGGCGTTACCCTGACGCTGCGACCCGAGCATGTAGAGGCTGCCGGAGTCCTTGAAAGGCAGACCTCTGATGAGGACGGCGTTGACGAGGGTGAAGACCGTCGCGTTCAGCCCGATGCCGAGTGACAGGGCGATGACGGCCACGGCCGAGTACCAGCGGTCCTTGACCATCAGGTGGAGAGCAAAGCGGAGATCGCGGAGCATTTCGCCATGTGTTACGTAGATCTGCGCGAAAAGTTAACGGAAACCGGTTTTTCTGCAAACCTCCGCACCCCCTTTTCCGTCTCAGGACATATGACCATCTTCCAGAAGCTGTTCTCGAAGAAATCCGGCGCGGCGAAACCGCGCGTGCGCGTGTGCGTCGAGTGCGGGATGCCGGTGGCGGAGCACAAGGAGTGGTGCAGCATCTTCCGGACGCAAAAGGAGATGGACGGCAAGTCCCGCGTGACCGGCCCGCAGCAGGCCTGAGGCCCGCTGAGCCGGAGTGCGGCACCGCGAGTCACCTGCGCAAGCCGCCTCCCGGCGGCGGGCTATAATCGCGTCTCCAATGCCAGGTTTCGAACGAGCCGGCCTGACTCCGGTTTGACCCCGATGAAGCCTGTTGCAGCCGCCGGCGTGTTGGTGGGGGCCCTCGGGGCCGCCGCGTACGCGCAGGATGTGCTGTCGCCGCTCGGGATCACACCGCTGGCGGCCCGGGTCGCTGTCAACACCGTCCTCGCGAGCGGCCTCAATAACCCGGGCCTGCCGGCCAGGGCCTTCAAGCTCCTGTCGGACGCCGCGCGCGCCGAGGCTGCGACGGCGGGCGTTGCCTGGCTGAAGGCTTACACCGCGTCGCCGGAGTTCACGAAGCAGTATGCGCAGATCCGCGAGGCCCACAAGCCGGCCCCCCCGCAGTTCACCGGGACACCGGACGAGGAGCTGAAGAAGGCCGAGGACGAGCAGAAGCAGCAGGCGGAGGAGTCGAAGAAGGCCATCGCCGCGCTACCGGCGGAGCAGCGCGCGCAGATCGAAGAGGCCCTGAAAGCGGCGCAGGCGATGACGGCGCAGATGAACACCCCCGAGATGCGCAAGATGCGCCTCGACGCCGTCAAGGCGGATCGCGCCGACCGCACGAAACAGTATGAGGCGGCGCTTGCGACCTGGACGCGCGAATACCCGGAGCGTTCCGCGCCTGTCATCGCCAGGCGCCTGCGCGAATTCCTCGCCATCAGCGCGGACGTCGACTTCGCCGCGACGCTCACGCCGCGCAACGGGAAGATGGCGTTCGAGAACGCGGCGTACGAGGAGAAGCCGGCGCCGTGGAAGATGTGCTACCGCGCGGGGAAGGCCGCGACGACCGCCGCCCGGGCGGCCGCGCAGGCGTGGCTGAAAGAACTGGGGGGCTAGCCGTCCCTTCGCGGGAAGCGCGCCATCGACACAACGACAACCGGCTGGCGATCGTCTGCGGGACGGGTCCCCGCTGTGGAGGGCGCGGTGACGCGCCTTACTGGACGTTGCCGAGCAGGATCTCGAACACGAGCGCGGCATTCGGCGGGATGCTGTTGCTGCCCGCCGAGCCGTAGGCCAGCGACGGCGGAATGATCGCCCGGCGGACGCCGCCCACCTTCATGCCGGTGACGGCCATGTCGAAGCCCCTGATCAGGGTGCCGCCCCCGACCACGAACGGAAACTGCCCGGCGTCGAACTGCGTGCCCTTGTGGTCGGGTCCCGTCTCGCTGTACAGCCACCCGGCGTATTGAACGGTCGCCGTCTTGCCGGCCGACGCCTCTGCGCCGGTGCCGACCGTCAGGTCTGTCTGGGAATACACGATTGCGCTCTGGTCCGGCGCCGTCGGGGAGCTCGAACCGTTGTCGCAGCCGGCCGCCACCACGAGCAGGCCGAGGACGAGGAGGGATCGAAGGCGAGCGATTGAAGTCATCACCACAGTCTAGCGGGGGACAGTGCCGCCCGGGAAGGCCGCCGCGAAAAAGTCTCAGGAGGCGATCCGGACGAGCTCGATGTCGAACACGAGCGTTCCCTGTGGCTTCCCCGGCGCCCCCTCGTAGGCGAGCCGCCCGGGGATCCAGAACCGGCGCTTTTCTCCCTCGACCATCATCTGGACCCCTTCGGTCCATCCGGGGATCACGCCGTCGAGGCTGAACGTCGACGGCTCCCCGCGCGTCACGGAGCTGTCGAATGTTTTACCGTCGGTGGTCCATCCCGTGTAGTGCACGGTCACGGTCGAGTTCGGCCGGGGATGCCTGGTCCCGGTGCCCGGCGTGATGACTTTGCTCGCCAGGTTCGACGCTGTCCGGGTCGCGTCCGCGGGCGCCGCGGCCACATCCGGCGGCGCCGGAACCTGCGGCACTTCCGAGGAGGGTGGAGCCCCGGAGCATGCGGCCAGGATGAGCAGCGTGCATACCAGAAACGTCAGTGTGAGCCTTTGCATGGCTTGCAGTATAGCGATGCTCCCTCGTCCGCGTGTCGAGCTCAGCATCTGATTCTGCTTGTGCGGGTTGCAGGCCGCTGCTAAAGTTGGTGGCTCCCATTGAGTCGCGGTGAATTACCGCGTTTTCTGGGGTTTTCGCCAACAGTTCAACTGAATCTCTCTGCCCGCCGGAGGATCGCCGATGCTTCGGAGACTTCGCCTGCTTGCAGCAGTGTGCGCGCTCGTCTGCCCGCTCGCTGTGCAAGCCCGTTCAGACGCGTCGCTCACTATTCGCGCCCAGGTGGTCGATGCCACGACCGAAGGGCCCATGGTGCGCGGCACCCTGCGTCTGACGATCGTCAATGCGGGTGATCAAAACCTGAGGGACATGAAGCTGCGGCTGCTGGCGCCGGGCTCGGGCGTGCTTGGCAACGGCGGCGTCGAGGTCGGCCACGTCGGCATGGACGCCACCGTCGTTGTGACCGCTCCGTTCCGCCTGGACAAGGCGTACATGGAGTCGGCGGATCCGCTCGTGGTCGAGGCCGGCTTCCGGCAGGAGCGGGACGGCAGCGACGTCAAGATGGCCATCCGCGTGACGCGCGACGGAGATGCGCGGTGAGGCATCGTTTGAGGGCGGCGGTCGCGGTCGCCCTGGCGTTGGCCGGAGGCATCCGGCTCGTGGCACAGAACATCGTGCTGGTGCCGGGGACGATTCAGGGAACGGTCACCGTCACCGGGGTTCAGATGAACTCGGTCTCCGTCAATGCGTTGCCGACCTCCGGCGGGGGGAGCGGCAGCACCGACCTACCCGCCAATGGCGCGTCATCCGCAACCTACTCCTTGACGGTCAACGTGCCGCAGAGCTCTGTCGCGACCTTCAGGGTGTCGGCAACTGTTCGCAGCGACGCCGGTCGCGATTCCATGCAGCTCCCGGCGGTGCAGACGAGCGTCTCCGCAGCGACCCCGGGGACGGCGGATTTCAACGTGTCACCAGGCGTGGTAGACGTCGCGATCAATCTCTCGGGGGGAACGCTCTCGAGCGTCTCGCTCTCTGCGAGCCAGCCGGGCAGCGTTGCCTCGACGGCTGCGAGCGCCGGTACGAATTACCGCTTCCCCGTCGCTCCCGGATCCAACATCTCCGTGGGTGGATCGCTCGCTCTCGCCGACGGCCGCAACCTGCCGCTCACTCCGCAGACCGTGGCGGTGAGCGCGGGTCAGACGACGAACGTCGTGTTCACCGTGGCGGCACAGCCGCTCCAGAACGGATCGATGCAGGGCACGGTCTCGTTCACCGGACCGAACACTTCGAGCCAGCTGTATCTGTCTGCGAGCGGTCCGTCGTTCAAATCGCTGACGTTCCAGCCGCCCGCGGCGAACCAGCCGTACCGCCTGGACGACCTGAGTGCGGGCCAGTACCTCCCCTACGCGTACGTGTATTTGAACAATTTTGACGATTACTTCCAGTTTCCGTACGCGGCGTTCTCGCAGGCGCGTCCGGTGACCGTCGCCCAGGGACAGACGGCAACGGTCGACATCTCGGCCGAACAGGCCTTCATCAATTCGTCGGTCACGCTGACGGGCGCTCCCACGCTGATGCCGCTGCTGGATACCGGCAACCTGTCGGCCTCCGGCGTCAACCTGACGCCGACGTTCGGCGGCTACGCGCAGGACCGGATGACCCTGGCGAACAGAACGTTCGACCTGATCGTGTCGCCAGGCACCTGGCAGGTCCAGGGCCTCAACCTGAATTTCTACCGGTCGTCGCCTTACATGTACTCGATCGTCAGCTACAACGACAACGCCGGCAGCAGCCAGATCACGCTCTCGGCGGGCGAGACGAAGACGAAGAACTTCAATCTCCCGCTTGGCGAGGTCACCTTGACGTTGAGCGTTGCCGGAGGCGGGTTGTTGTCCAACCCCCAGGTCTACGGCAACTGTTCGTCCGTCAACGCCGCCGGCCAGCAGTTGTACGGCTATTCGGTGAATGCCTTCGCCGGGGTCACAAGCGTCGCCTCCGGCCAGGTCCTGATCGCCGGCCCCGCTGGCAAATGCACGCTGAATCCCTCGATGCAGGTCGGCAGTTCGACCATCAACCTTCCTCCAATCACCCTCGACATCGTCCCCGGCACCAGCCAGGTGATCGACATCGGCGGTCCCACGCTGACGATCGCGTCGCCGGCGGCGGACCTCATCGTGTCGACGCCGAGCGTGACGGTCAGCGGCAAGGCGACCGACGACGTCGCGGTGGCATCCGTGAAGGTGAACGGGAGCACGGTGACGCTCGCGCCCACGGACAACGCGAACGATCCGGCCGAACGGCAGTTCTCGACGATCGTCACGGGATTGCAGCCCGGGCCGAATGCCATCATGACGGCCGCTGCCGACACCTCCGTTCCGGCCAAAGGCACGAGCGATTCACGCATCGTGTATTTCGACACCGCGCCGCCCCTCGTCGCGTTCACGCCCGCCGACGGGTTCTCGACCCTGGCGTCCGCGGTGACCGTGAGCGGCACCGCGGATGACGATGCGGGCGTGCGGAGGGTCTCGGTGAACGGGACCGCTGTGAGCGTCACCGGCACGAACAACCCGGCGAAGCCGCGTGAAGTGTCGTTCACGGCGTCCGCCGCGCTCGTGAACGGACCCAACCCGATCACGGTGTCGGTCACCGATATCAGCGCCCGGACGACCAGCGTGACCCACACCGTCACGCGGCAGACGCAGGCGCCGACGGCCATCACGGTCGGCGAGGCCTCGGCACCCCTCGGTGCGACCGCGGCGCTGGCCGCGACGCTCGTCGCGACCGCGGGGCCGGCCGGAGCCCTCGCGGGAAAAACGGTGGTGTTCACGGTCTCGGCGGGCGGCGTGACGTCGACCGCGACCGCGCAGACTGGTCCTGAGGGCACCGCGTCGGCCAGCGTCGCATTGGCCGGAATCCCGCTGGGTACGTATCCGGCGGCGATCACCGCGGCTTTTGGAGGCGACAGCGGTTACCGGGCGAGCTCGGGGACCTCGAGCCTGACGATTACGAAGCGGGATCAGGTGATCAGCTTCGCCGCGATTGAGGATCACACCTACGGCGACGCGCCGTTCGCCATCAGCGCGAGCGCCTCGTCGGACCTGCCGGTGACGCTCGAGGTCGTGTCGGGCGGGGCGACCATGTCGGGCAGCACCGTGACGCTGACGGGCGGTGGACCTGTGACCATCCGCGCGTCGCAGCCGGGAGATGCCATCTACCACGCAGCGCAGAGCGCCGACCGGTCCTTCACCGTCGCGAAGGCCACCGCGTCGATCGGCGTGAACGGCTA
>JANOJK010000371.1:0-2713 GCA_031408165.1 Acidobacteriota bacterium
TCCCCCATCGCGTTCGAGATCGCGAAGGGCTGGATGGCGAGCAAAGACCCCGTCCGCCGCAGTTGCGGCTACGGACTCGTATACGAGCTGGCCAAAGACAAGAAGGACAAGCGGCTCACCGACGAGTTCTTTCTCGGCTGCATCGAGAAGATCGGCAATACGATCGCGAAAGAGGAGAACTGGGTGCGCGTCGGCATGGGTGGCGCGCTCATGAGCATCGGCAAGCGCAACAAGAAGCTGAACGCCGCTGCGATCAAGCTCGCAAAAGCAATCGGCCCGATCCACTTCAGCGACGGAGACAAGAAGTGCGAGCCGATGGACGTGCTCAAGCACCTGACCAGCGACTACTTGCGTAACAAGCTCGGTATATGACGCACTCGGCCAGCGAAGCCAATTAGCGGCGTGATCGCCGTTGGCACCCTCAGGCGGCGCCGGCTGAGATTGGAGGCTCAGCAGGGAGGCGACGAAGAATGCGGCGCGGAACTCCATGCTCCGCGCCGATGCGAGGGGCCTGCCGTCACTGCGCGCGAAGCGCGACCATTGGATCGACCGAGGCGGCGCGGCGGGCGGGCATGAGACACGCGATCAGGGCCACGACGAGCAGCACCGCGGCGACGCCGAGATAGGTGAGGGTGTCCATCGCCTGCGTGCCGATTAACAGGGTCAGCCCCGCGGTGGACTGCGGGGCGAAGATGACCGCGCCGAGGAACTTGGTGAGGACGAGCGCTCCCCCCATTCCCAGGCCAAGCCCGACGACGACCAGGACGAGGCCCTCGCGGATCACCATCGTGAGCACGCCCGCGCGCGGCGCGCCGAGCGCCATGCGGATCCCGAACTCCTGCGTCCGCTGGTTGACCGAGAACGCGATGACTCCGGCGATGCCGGCCGCCGTGATGACGAGCGCGAGCACCCCGAACATTCCGATCAGCGCAACGACCACGCGGCGCGGCGCGAGCCCGTCGGATCGGACCTCCGCGAGGGTGCGGAAGCTCGCGACCGGCAAATCGGCGTCGTGCGTGCGCGCGACCGACTTGAACTCGCGGGTGGCCTGATCCAGTGGCAGCCGCGAATGCACCACCCACGTCGATCCCAGCAGGTTGAACTGCTGCATCGCCACGTATAGTTCGGCGGCCGGCTCGCGATCGAGGGCCTGGCGCACGTCGGCGACGACGCCCACGACGGTACGGAAGCGGTTGGGTCCGGCGACCAGCCGGGTTCCGATCGGATCCTCGTTCGGCCAGAACTGCTTCGCGGCGCTCTGGTTGACGATGACCACCGTCGTGGCCTCGAAGGTGTCCGACCGGGTAAACGCGCGGCCGGCCACGATCGGCTGCCCGAGCGTCTTGAAGTAGTCCGGTGTCGCGACCCGCAGGCTGACGCGCGGCGCCGGCGACCCCGGCGGCAGCGGCTTTCCCTCGCGGACGAGACCGGTCGCAAACGGCCCGAGTTCATTGAGCGGGAACGTACCGCCGCCCCCGACATCGATGACGCCGGGGATCGCGCGAAGGCGCTGCTCGAACTCGGCCCAGTACCGGCCGGTCTTCGCGACCCGCTCGGGCTGCGGCAGCGTCAGCGGGAACTTGTCGAAGCTCATGTCGGCCCGAAACGTCACCAGGTTTTCGGTCTTGATTCCCGGATTCACGCTTTGCACGTTCATCAGGCTGCGAAGTGTCAGACCCGACGCGATCAGCAGCATGAACGACGCGCTGATCTGCGCGACGATCAGCGTGCTGCGGACCCGCTGGCTGGACTGGCTCGATCGTCCGCCTTCGCGCAGCGCCGGCGCGACGTCGATCCGCCGCGAGAACGCCGGGATGGAACCGAAGATCAGTCCAGTCAGCACGGACACGCCGAGCGTGAACATCAGTACGCTCAGATCAATCGAGATTTCGTTGGCGCGCGATGTGAAGCGCTCGGCAAAGGTCACAAGAAGCTTGAGCGAGAACGCCGAGAGCACGAGCCCGAGCACCCCGCCGGTCACCGCGAGGATCAGGCTTTCCGTCAACAACTGGCGGAGGAGCCGCGTCCGTGTGGCCCCCAGCGCCGCCCTCACCGAGAGTTCGCGCTCGCGCCGGACCATGCGCGCGAGGAGAAGGTTCGCGATGGAGGCGCAGACGATCAGCAGCACGAAGCCGGCCGTGCCCAGCAGGATCCAGAGCGTCGAGGTGAAGTTGCTCGTCAGATCGTCCTTCAGCGGGACGGCGACGGCACGGAAGCCGGTCTGCGGGTAATCGTCCTTGTAGGTGACCGGCAGCTGCGACGCGACGATGTCGATGTCGGCCTGCGCCTTCCGCATGTCCACATCCGGCCGCACCCGCGCGAACGCCGTCATCATCCGGCCGCGCCGGCTTTCGATCATCGCCTGCGACGATCGGAACGGACAGGCGGACGTCGGCATGTAGATGTCGACCTCCAGCGGGTACTGCGGCACTCGCGGCATGACGCCGATGACCGTATGCGGCCTGTCGTTCATGCGGAACACCTGGCCGACGACCTTCGGATCGCCGCCAAAGCTGCGTTCCCAGTACTTGTGGCTCAGCACCAGCACGGCCGGTGCCCCCGGCGCGTCGTCCCCGCTCACGAACGTGCGCCCGTGCAGCGGCTGCACGCCGAGTACGTCGAAGTAGTTTGCCGAGACGACGCCTGTCGAGAGTCGCTCGGGCTCCGCGCGCCCGAGCAGGTTGAAGAACATGTTGTGGAACTCGACCACCCC
>JANOJK010000452.1:0-2069 GCA_031408165.1 Acidobacteriota bacterium
GCGGTCGTCGCGCTGCTGCAGTTCTACAAGATCCCCCTCGAGGATCTCATCGTCATGGTCGACGAGGTCCAGCTCGAGACGGGGCGTGTGCGGATCAGGCCGGACGGGTCGGCCGGCGGGCACAACGGGTTGAAGTCGGCCATCGCGTCGCTCGGAACACACGCGTTCCCGCGGCTGCGGATCGGGGTCGGACGCGGAGATACACGGCGCGACCTCGCGGATCACGTGCTCGCGAGGTTCGAGCCGGATGAACGATCGGTCATCGGCGACGCGATCGAGAGGGCGGCGGATGCCGCGCAACTGTTCATCGCCGAAGGGGTGTCGGCGGCGATGAACCGGTACAACCGGAAGGACGACACCAGCAGCGACAGCGCAGACAACTAATCCTTGTCTCCTTGGAACGATGGAATCCGGTCATTGATGACGCCAGTACCGGATTTGTACGTTTCCGCTTAGCCCAGAAGGAGCATCATGAGTCAGACCAGACAGTACGAGCTCGTCTACATCGTCTCGCCCGACGCGAGCGACCAGGCGGTCGCCGATCTGCACACGCAGGTCGAGCAGATCATCCAGCGCTTCAGCGGCACCCTCGACAAGACGGAGAACTGGGGGCGGCGCAAGCTCGCCTACGAGATCGGCCACGCCCGCGAGGGCACCTACGTGATCGAGACGATCTCGGGCACGGGCGAGCTGATGAAGGAAATCGATCGCCGCCTGCGGGTGACCGACACGATCATCCGGCACCTCACCGTCCGCGTGGACGAGGACCTCCGCGTCGCGGACCGCCTGCGCGCCGGGCGCAAGGCGACCCAGGCCCGCCGCCGGACGGCGCGCGGCCTGCCTCCCGAGCCGCAGGCCTCCGAGCGGCGCGGCGACCGCGACGGCGACGACCAGGACGACGGCGTGATGGGACTTGAAGCGGAGGTACAGCGATGAGCGGCGAACGCGGTGGTGGTGGCGGCGGCCGTGGCCGCGGCGCGAAGAAGGACGACAAGGACAAGAAGGGGGAGCGCCCCCGCGGCGGCTTCTTCCGGCGCCGGCGCGTCTGCAAGTTCTGCGCGGAGAAGATCGATTACATCAACTACAAGGACGTCCGGCTGCTGTCGCCCTTCATCCCGGAGCGGGGCAAGATCCAGCCGCGCCGGATTTCCGGCACGTGCGCGAAGCACCAGCGCGCGCTGCAGACCGCCATCGCCCGCGCCAGGCAGCTGGCTCTTATCCCCTACGTGACGGACTAGTTTCACGAGCCAGCGGGTGAGCACAAAGGCACGAAGACACGAAGGCACGAAGCAACTTTGTGCCTTTGTGCCTGGTAGCCTTAGTGCACGAGCCGTCGGCCGTCGACAGGAAAACCGAAATGGAAGTCATTCTCAGAGAGCACGTCGAACACCTGGGCGCCCGCGGCGACGTCGTGAAGGTCACGCCAGGCTACGCCCGCAACTATCTCCTGCCGCGCAAGCTCGCGCTCGCCGTGACGGAGAACAACCGGCGCCAGATCGGCCGCGAGAAGAAGCTGGCCGAAGTGCGCGACATGGAAGAACGGTCCGCCGCCGAAGCCGTGGCGGCGCGGCTGGGCGCGCTCGACATCCAGATCGCGCGCCGCACCGGCGAGAACGACGCCCTCTACGGGTCGGTCACCTCCGCCGACATCGCGGACGCGCTGAAGGAACAGGGTTTCGAGGTCGACAAGCGCAAGATCCAGCTCGGCGATCCGATCAAGGCGCTCGGCGAGCGCACCGTCCCTGTGAAGATCCACCGGGAGGTGGTCGCGCAGGTCAAGGTCAGAGTCGTTTCGGATAAGAAGTAGCTCGCAGCTGGTGGTTGGCGGGGTTGGTGGTCCAGAACCACCAACGCCTGCCAGCTACAATCTACAAACCGTCCAGCGCCGCGTAGCGGCCTTCAGTCCGCGACGCGTCCGTGACCGGCATGCCCTCATATTCCACCCATGCGTGGGCTGCAAACCCGTCGTCAGTTCTGACGCCCACTCGGACCGCTGCCGCCACGCCGCGCCGCCGCAGCATCCACGCGAGCGCGAGCGATGTCGCGAGGCAGGTGCTTCCCGGTACGTA
>JANOJK010000443.1:0-4348 GCA_031408165.1 Acidobacteriota bacterium
GCCGGCGACGGCGTCGAACACGGCAACCGCGCCGTCGAGGACGCGCAGCGAGCGTTCCACTTCCGCGGTGAAGTCGACGTGGCCCGGCGTGTCGATGATGTTGACGCGGTGCTCGCGCCAGAAGCAGGTCGTCGCGGCGGACGTGATCGTGATTCCGCGCTCCTGCTCCTGCTCCATCCAGTCCATGACCGCCGTGCCCTCGTGAACCTCACCGATCTTGTAGGTGATGCCCGTGTAGAACAGGATGCGTTCGGTCGTGGTGGTCTTGCCGGCATCGATGTGCGCCATGATGCCGATGTTGCGCGTGCGTGCGAGCGATGTTTCCCTTGGCATGACCCGTTACCATCGATAGTGCGCGAAAGCCTTGTTTGCCTCCGCCATGCGGTGGACGTCTTCGCGCTTCTTCACCGCGCCGCCGCGGAGATTGGCCGCGTCCAGGAGCTCGTTGGCGAGCTTCTCCTGCATGGTCTTGCCGTCGCCGCGATCGCGCGCGAAGCCGACGATCCAGCGGATGCTGAGCGACAGCCGGCGGTTCGGGTTCACTTCGACCGGGACCTGGTAGTTCGAGCCGCCGACGCGGCGCGACTTCACTTCGAGCGCCGGCTTGACGTTCTCGATCGCCTTCTTGAAGACCTTCAGGGGATCGTCGCCGGTCTTCTCCTGAATGGCCGACATGCTGGCGTACATGATCTTCTCGGCCGTGTTGCGCTTCCCGTCACTCATCAGCGTGCTGATGAACTTCGTCACCAGCGAGCTGCTGTAGATCGGGTCCAGCGGGACTTCACGTTTTGGTACTTCGCGGCGCCTTGGCATTTCGGATGATCCTTGAAACTCTGAACGTTGAATGCTGAATGCTGAATTCAGCCTTCAGCATTCGACATTCAGCGTTATGACTTCGGCCTCTTGGCGCCGTACTTCGAGCGCCCCTGTTTTCTTCCCGCCACGCCGACGGCGTCGAGCGTGCCGCGGACGACGTGATACCGGACACCCGGGAGATCCTTGACTCGGCCCCCGCGGATGAGCACCAGCGAGTGCTCCTGCAGGTTATGGCCGACGCCGGGGATGTAGGTGGTGACCTCGATCCCGTTCGTCAGGCGCACGCGCGCCACCTTGCGCAGCGCCGAGTTGGGCTTCTTCGGGGTCTGCGTGAAGACGCGGACGCAGACGCCACGCTTCTGCGGGCTGTTCTGCAGCGCCGGACTCTTGGTCTTCGTCAGGACCTTGTCCCGCCCCTTGCGCACAAGCTGGCTGATCGTCGGCACAGGCACTCCGTCCAAAAAAACAACACCACACGGGAAAAGAGAGCAATCCCTGTAAAGGGCGCGCCCTTCCCGGAGGTTTGGTTGTTCCAGGCCTAGGGAGCCGCATGACACGGCCCGGCACCTGGAACTGACTTACCCTATTCAGTTTAAGTTGCGGCACCCGTTCGGGTGCATGCGTAGGATCCGCTGGTGAGACGGAACCTGTTTGGGATTCGGCTCTAGATAGGGTGTCCTAGAGCCAACCAGAACCTTGCAAATATAACAGAGGGCGGCAGGGTGTGCAAGCGGGTGGGGCGGGCCCGTCCTCTGGGACCGAGGGAGGACCGAGGACCGGACGGCCCTCGATCCTCGACCCGCAGGCCTCGGCCCCTGGCAGGCTGAGCTAGTCCTTTATCTTGTGCGCTACGTCGTGGATGGCCTCGCCGACCTTACGGCGGGCTTTTCCAAAGCCCTCTTCGACGTTTCCGGCAGCCTCGTCCGCCACACCCTCGTCGTGCAGCTTCGGGTTATCGGTGGCATCACCCCATGCCTGCTTCGCCTTCCCCTTGATCTGGTCGACCTTGCCGTTCAGCTCATCATTGTTCATGGGTCACTCCTGGCTGAAAGCATTTCAAGATCCGGTCCGTCAGCAATAAAGAAGGCAGAAGGCAGAAGGCAGAAGGCACAGGGCACAGGGCACAGGGCAGGGCTCCCTTGGGCCCGGCTCGGGCTCGGGCATGGCACGTATAATCCCTCCCATGCAATACAAGGCTTTCGCTTTCGCGTTGGTCCTCGCCGCCGCGTTCGCCACGGCTCCGTTCGCCCAGTCCACGATTGACCCGTCCGCCTCCGCCGCGAAGGGGCTGCGGCGAGGCCTCGCCGAAGCCGTGCAAACCAATGCCGCGCACGAACACGGGAACGTCAACGACAGGATCCGGCAAGAGGAAGCGGCGAACTCGCAGGTGATGAAGACCCTGCACTACCTCGCGGACGTGTACGGTCCGCGCGTGACCGGCTCGCCCAACCACAAGGCCGCAGCCGAGTGGGCCGTGAAGACGATGACCGGCTGGGGCATGGTGAACGGCAGGCTCGAGCCGTGGGAGTTCGGCCGGCCCGGGTGGGTCAACGAGCGCCTGGCCGTGCACGCCGTCTCTCCCTTCAAGGATGCGCTGGTCGTCGAGGCCCTGGGATGGACGCCGGGCACGAAAGGAGCGGTCAAGGGCAAGGCGTTCAATCTTGTCGTTCCCGAAGGACCGCTGGCCAACCCGACCGCGGACCCCGCGGCCACCGGCCGCGGTCGTGGCCCGCAGCGCCTTGGACCGACCGAGGCGGAACTGACCGCCTACCTGACGTCGATCCGGGACAAGGTGTCCGGCGCCGCCGTTCTCGTGGGCAGGCCCGTGTTCGTGCCGGTCAATCTCAGCCCCGCCGCCGGACGCCAGACCGACGAGCAGGTGCGCTGCCGCTACGACGATAACGCGGCGACCGACCCCGCGTGCGCGGCGCTCAACCAGGGACGCGGAGGGCGCGGGGGCGGCGGCGGCCGCGGACAGCAGGCGGCCGACGGACGGCTCACCGCCCGCCAGGTCGCCGATCGGGTCGATGCCTTCCTCGTCGCGAACAAGGCGATCCTCCGCATCAACGACGCCGGGCGCCCGCACGGGCAGATCGTCGCCTTCAACAACAACTCGTACGACCCGGCGACGATGGTGCCGACGGTGGTCATGCGCAACGAGGACTACGGCCGCATCGCGCGCATCCTGGCCGACGGCACGCCGGTGGAGCTCGAAGCCGACATCGTCAACAAGGTCTATCCCGAGGGGAAGACCTCGTATAACGCCGTGGCGGAAATCGCCGGCACCGACAAGGCTGATGAAGTGGTGATGGCGGGAGGACACCTCGACTCGTGGCATTCGGCGACGGGCGCCACCGACAACGCCATCGGCTGCGCGATCATGATGGAAGCCGCGCGCATCCTGAAGACGCTCGGCCTCCAGCCGCGCCGCACGATCCGGATCGCGCTGTGGAGCGGCGAGGAGGAGGGCCTCCTCGGATCGCTCGCGTACGTGAAGGCGCATTTCGGCAGCGCCGAAGCACCGAAGCCGGAATTCGCGAAGTTCAACGGCTACCTGAACATCGATACCGGGACCGGGCGGCTCCGCGGCGCATCCGTCTTCGGTCCGCCGGAGACCGCGCAGATCCTGCGCGACATCCTGGCCCCCTTCAAGGACCTGAAGATCGGCGGCGCGTCGGCGACCACCAGCCGCGCGACCGGGGGCACCGACAGCACGTCGTTCAACAACGCGGGCCTGCCGGGGATTGGCTTCAACCAGGACTCGATCGAGTACGGCAGTCATACGCACCACACCAACCTCGACACCTACGAGCGCGTGATCGAGCAGGACGTGCGCGACGCCGCCGTGGTCGTCGCCGCCACCCTGTACCAGCTCGCGATGCGCGACGAGCCGTTGCCCCGCTTTGCCGCGGACAAGATGCCCGCACCGCCGCCCCCGCGCGGCGGCGGGCATTGATCACCGCTACGGCCAACCACAAGGCTCACGAAAGATCGCGCGAGACAAACTGATGCCCAGATTGATCGAAAAACCAACCAAGATAGACTGCGTCGGCACCAAGCCGAAACAGATCCAGGAGTTCGCGGGACACGTGAATTCCGGTCACAAGACCGTCAGCGTGGCGAGGATGATTTCGCCGAGCGGATGGGAAGAGCCGGGGCAGCGCCCGGAATTCGAGGAAATCACGGTGGTGCTGAAAGGCACGCTGCTCGTGGAGCACGAGGGCGGTTCCCTGGAAGTGCATGCGGGTCAGGGGGTCGTCGCGAGCCCGGGGGAGTGGGTGCGGTACAGCACACCGGGACCTGAGGGGGCGGAATACGTCGCGGTGTGCATCCCGGCGTTCTCTCCGGGCACGGTGCACAGGGACGAATAGGCTTTAGGCTTTGGGCTTTAGGCTTTGGGGGCCTTGGGCTTTAGGCTTTAGGCTTTGGGCTTTAGGCTTTAGGAAGGCGAAGACCTTAGACTTCGGGCTCGGGGCTCCGGGCTTTTCCAAAGCCCAAAGCCCCCTAAAGCCCAAAGCCTAAAGCCTACTGG
>JANOJK010000463.1:0-2186 GCA_031408165.1 Acidobacteriota bacterium
GCCAGATCCCGCTGCCGATCCGCGAGCCCGGCCTGCTTCTCCATATCGATGCGCGTCAGCTGCGCCTCCCGTTGTGCGAGGAATGTGGCCTTCTCCTGGTTGGCGATCTCGCGCTGGGTGAGGACGCGAACGATCTCCTCGGGCAGGATCACGTCCTGAATGTAGACGCCGCGCGTCTCGACGTTGTATCGCCGGATCTGGTCCGCGATGTAGTTCTGCGCCTGGGTCTGCACCGCGGCGCGGTTCTCGATGAATTGCACCGCGGCCATGCCCTGCAGGGTGTCGCGGAAATAGTTGCCGACGACCGCCTGCAGCACTTCGTTGACCAGGTTCTGCATCGTCCCGACCATCGAAATCACCTTCGGCGCGAGCTTGTCGGAGACATGGATTTGCACCTGCAGGTCGATGTTGAAGATGAAGCCTTCCTTGGACTTCGCGACGATCTGTTTCAGCTGCTTGTCGAGATTGTGCGCCTGCGACGCCGCTTCGGCCCAATTGAGCGTGAGAATGGCGGTGGGGACCATTTCGGCCTGGTAGATCCTCGGATTGATCGCGTACTTGCCGGTGCGGAGCGGCTCCTCCCAGATGCCGCGGTGCCCGGGACGCACTATCGAGCCGAACTTGAACTCGTCGCCCGACGTGTCTTTCGACGGCTGCCCCACCGCGGCCTTGATGACCGCGACCTCTCCCTGCCGGACGACCAGCATCGGTACCGCCTGCACGCGGACCAGATACGGATTGAGTGCGTAGGATCCGTAGAGCAGCGGATCGTGCTGCAGGCCGATCCGCCCGCCGCTGTCCAGGAACTTCTGGTAATCCTGATAGTTGTTGTGCCGCTCGTTCTGATTGCCGATCAAGACGTCGGCGATCTCGGCGTCGCTGCGGCCGTCGGCTTCCATCTGGCGCACATCGTCGAAACGACCCATCCGGCACGCGATGTCCCCGGATGGCAGTGGCTCTCCCTCCCGCGTCTCGACGATGCCGACGGTATCGATGATCCTTTCAGCGCCGCTCTGCTCGATCCGGAAGGGCTGGATCACCCTCAGCGTGAGCTCGTCGGGCTCCAGTCCAAACAGCGCGGGGCCGAAGCGGGCACGGTACTCGGCGTTGACCGGCAGCCCGAAGCTGCGGCTCTTCGAGAGCACGAGGAAAGCGACCGGATGCAGCGGCAGGATCGCTCCTGGAGGAAGCACCGGCCGTTGCACGCCCTGCTGCCCGCCCTCGGCGACGAAGGTGCGGACGTCAGTGAACTGACCAAACACCGGCTTGTAGACGCCGGACTTCCATCCCGTTGGCAGCGGCGCACCGGCCTGTGCGATTACGAGGCCGACTTCACCGGTCGGGATCTGCACCCAGGGATGTTTCTCGACGCGGTTCATCGGCCAGACGCGAACTGCCACCCCGGGCATCAACAGGTCGGCTTGATACCCGGCTTCGCCATGGAACGCGATGGGCCCGCCTTGCGCGCGTCCGCGTCCCCAGCGGCGGATCACCAGCCCCACTTCATTGGGACCGATGCGATGAATCGACAGCAAAGCGACGGCGAGCAGGAGGAGGACGAAGGGCACGGCGATCGCGATCACGATCGCCGCCTGAACAGGCGAGCCAGCAAACACGACAAGCCCCCAAGTGCCGACGGGGTTAGCTGACGGGCTCGAGGTTGGAGTTCCTCTATTCCGCGTTCGCGGAAATACGCCCCGTGGCGCGGGTATCGCGCCGGTGGTTCCCCCGTGACGCCGGTCTTGGGCGGCGTCTTTGGCTGATTCCACTATACGCCCTGGCGCGGGCGAGTCAAATCGGGGATCGGTCGCGCCGCGAAACCCTCGATCGCCTGCGAACCATCCCCGACGTCCGATCCGGCGCGGTCGCCAGCTATCCGCCGCCGTTCGGCGGCATGTCGAGAGGGCCGCTTGCGGCGTCACGATACTCGTGATGCTCAACGAGATACACGCACGGCTGATGAGGGTCGTTACCCACTGCAGCCTCCGACCGATTCGTGCCTCGAAAGAATCACGATTCCCGTCAGGTCATCGCGTCGCCAGCGGAAGAATTCGCGACACGAGCTCGTCGAGAAACGCGCTGGACTTCATGAACACCGCGAAGTGCCCGCCTCCCTCGATCGAAACGAACGCCTTCGCTGGGGCGCGGATGGAATCGACGAATGAGCGCGCGAGACTCGTGGGGGT
>JANOJK010000485.1:0-8009 GCA_031408165.1 Acidobacteriota bacterium
CCCGGCTGACGGAGTCAGGGGTCCGAACGGGCACGAAACGGGTTATAGTCCGCCCATATGGATGCACTCGAACTCTGGTCGATGTTGTTCGTCTTCATGCTGGCGACGTTCGTGGGGTTCCAGGTCATTCAGAACGTCTCCCGCCTCCTGCACACACCGCTGATGTCCCTGACCAACGCCATCTCGGCGATCGCCGTGGTCGGGTCGATCCTGATCGCGGGCGAGCGGGCCTCGGATCTCACCACCACCCTCGGCACGATCGCGGTCGCCGCCTCGATGACCAATATCGTCAGCGGCTTTCTGATCACCGATCGGATGCTGAAGATGTTCCGTGAGAAGACGCCCGGCACCAAGCAGCCCGGAGGGGCGCGTTGAACACGCACCTCATCCAGTTCAGCTACTTCGTCGCGGCGGTCCTCTTCATCCTGTCGTTGCGATGGCTGAACCACCCGCGGACGGCCCGCCGCGGTGTGGCGGCCGGCGTCGCCGGGATGACGGCGGCGATCGTGGGCTCGCTGCTCGCGCCCGAGATCGTCGAATACCAGTGGATCGTGGGCGGGCTGGTGATCGGGACGCTGGTCGGCATCCCCCTGTCGCGGGTCGCCCTCACGGCCGTCCCCCAGCGAACGGCGCTCTCGCACGCCTTTGGCGGCCTGGCGGCGGGCCTCGTCGGCACGGCGAAGTACATCATGTGGCTGCAGCACGGGGAACTCACCACGTTCCGCGTGTCCGCCATCGTCCTCGAGATCATCCTCGGGTACCTGACGTTCACCGGCAGCCTCATGGCCGCGGGCAAGCTGATGGAGATCGTGCCGACGCGCCCGATCACCTACCGCAACCAGAACCTGGTCAATCTCCTGCTGCTCGGGGTGGCGATCGTGGCGGGCATCTACTTGTCGGTCGTCGATCACACCTTCTGGCCGGCGTATGTGGCAATCGTCGTGCTGTCGCTCGCCTTCGGGGTGCTCCTGATCATCCCGATCGGCGGGGCGGACATGCCGACGGTCATTTCCCTGCTCAATGCGTATGCGGGTCTGGCGGCGGTCGCGATGGGGTTCGTCCTCGAGAACAAGCTGCTCATCATCGCCGGCGCGCTCGACGGATCGTCGGGCCTGATCCTGTCGGTGATCATGTGCAGGGCCATGAACCGTTCGTTCGCGAATGTGCTGTTCGGCGCCTTCGGCCAGGTGCAGGCGGCCACGGGGGCGGGGGAAGTAAAGACAGTCAAGAGCGCCACTCCCCAGGACGTCGCCGACCTCCTGACGAGCGCCGATCGGGTCGTGATCATCCCGGGCTACGGGATGGCGGTCGCGCAGGCGCAGCACCGCGTGCACGAGCTGTACGACCAGCTGACCAAGCGCGGCGTAGAGGTGAAGTTCGCGATCCATCCCGTCGCGGGGCGCATGCCCGGCCACATGAACGTGCTGCTGGCCGAGGCGGAGATCCCGTACGAGTCGCTGGTCGAGATGGACGACATCAATCCCGATATGCCGCAGACTGACGTCTGCCTCGTGGTCGGCGCCAACGACGTGGTCAACCCGGCCGCGCGGCACGACAAGTCGAGCCCGATCTTCGGCATGCCGATCATCGACGCCGACAAAGCGAAGGCCGTGATCGCGATCAAACGGTCGATGAACCCCGGCTTCGCCGGCATCGAGAACGAGTTGTATTACGACGAGAAGACGCTGATGGCCTTCGGGGACGCGAAGAAGGTGCTGGGGGACGTGGTGAAGGCGGTCGGAGGCGAAGAGGGCGCCGGACACTAGCCTTATCCGAGGGGCGAAGATCCCCTCGGATAAGGCTAGAGCTCGAGACGCTCCGCCGGCCGCAGGCGATCGAGGAGGGTCCTGTCGCCCGTGGCCAGCCGGCAGCGCCGCAGGCGCGCGTGGGCGACAATCAACCGATCGAAGGGGTCCCGCGTCCACGATTCCTCCGCGGCGCGGGCGAACCAGTCCATGGCGGGCGGCTCGTCGACCGTCCACCGGTCGTCCGCGGCTATGTCCCGCAGACCGCCTCCGGGGAGACGGATGCGTCCCACCTCGACCAGAAACCGCAGCTCGAGGAGGGTGGCAGGCGAGATCGCGAGTGGCGTCGCGTTGCGCGACAGCGGCCGCGCCCGGCGATCGTTCTGATCGAGCCAGATCACCGCGTTCGTGTCGAGGAGGATCACTTGCCGCGCCGCGGCGTGAACTGCAACTCGCCGCCCGCGGTGTCCCAGGTCCAGTCCCCGCCGGCCACGGCAGGATCCAGGATCTCGATTCCCCGCTGCCGGACCTTCGCCCGCCGCGCCGCTGGCCGCTCGACGGACAACCGGTAGATCACCCCGCTGCGCTCGATGAAGACCGGCTCACCCCGCTCCGCCTCGTCGAGCGCCTGCGACAACCGCTCCCGGACCATGGCGACCTTGTACTTCTTCATGCCGTACATTGTACAACCTCATCATCACAGATCACAAGCGGCGGGCGCTCCCGCACGGGCCAGGATCCATACGCGGTTGTCTTACCGTCATACTCGCGCGGCCGCGGCGCCGGCCACCCTCGTCCGCGCTCACGGGAGGCGCAGATGTTGCACAGCCAGGACAACCATGGCGAAATCCAAATCGAGCGGCTCATCGCGTCCCGTAAAAAAAGCGATTGTTCCCAACCCGCAGGCGCGCGCGACGGTCAGCGGACCCGCGGCGCCGTCGGTTTCTGCTGATACCACCGACGACCTTGCGGCGAAGATGGCCGGTACCGAGGACCTCGCCGCCAGCTTTCCATTCAACGCCGCGAAACCCCTCGAATACGACCCCGACGCGGCGCTGCATCCGCAGCCGGGCGCGGCGGTCAAGCCGCACGATCCCATCGTCGGCGCGAGCACCGTGACCGAGATGAACGGATCGGAGAAGGTCGGCAGCGGTGGGCCGCCGATCGGCACCAACAAGACCATCGCCCCGCTCGATCGCGTGCGGGCCGACTCGTCGGGGCGCGGGCTGACCACGAACCAGGGGGTGCCGGTCGCCGACAACCAGAACTCGCTGAAGGCCGGACTCCGGGGTCCGACGCTGCTCGAAGACTTCATCCTGCGCGAGAAGATCACGCATTTCGATCACGAGCGGATTCCCGAGCGGATCGTGCACGCGCGCGGCTCGGCGGCGCACGGCTATTTCGAGTGCTATGAGCCGCTCGATCGGTACACGCGCGCATCAGTGTTCGCGGAGGCCGGAAAGCGGACGCCGGTATTCGTCCGCTTCTCGACCGTGCTCGGCGAGCGGGGCTCCACCGACACGGCGAGGGACGTCCGCGGGTTCGCCGTGAAGTTCTATACCGATGAAGGCAACTGGGACCTGGTCGGCAACAACATTCCCGTGTTCTTCATCCAGGACGCGATGAAGTTCCCGGATCTCGTCCACGCGGCGAAACCGGAACCGCATTTCGCCATGCCGCAGGCGGGCAGCGCGCACGACACGTTCTGGGACTTCGCCTCGCTGATGCCAGAAATCACCCACATGCTGATGTGGGCGATGTCGGACCGCGCGATTCCCAGAAGCTACCGGATGATGCAGGGCTTCGGCGTCCATACGTTCCGGCTCGTCAACGCCGCGGGGGAATCACGGTTCGTGAAGTTCCACTGGACGCCCGCAGCCGGCACGCACTCGCTCGTCTGGGACGAGGCGGTCAAGATTTCGGGCGCCGACCCCGACTTTCACCGCCGCGACTTGTGGGAAGCGATCGAGTCGGGCGCCTATCCGGAATGGGAACTGGGGCTGCAGATCTTCACCGAAGACGACGCGGAGGGCTTCACCTTCGACGTCCTCGACGCGACCAAGATCGTGCCGGAGGAGCTCGTGCCGATCGTCCCGGCGGGGAGGCTGGTACTCAACCGCAATCCCGACAATTTCTTCGCGGAGACCGAGCAGGTCGCCTTCTGCACCGCCCACATCGTCCCCGGCATCGATTTCACGAACGACCCGCTGCTCGCCGGGCGCATCCATTCCTATGTCGACACGCAGATTTCCCGCCTTGGCGGCCCGAACTTCCACGAGATTCCGATCAACGCACCGATCGCACAGGTGCACAACAACCAGCGCGACGGCATGCACCGCCAGGCCATTCATCGCGGGCGCGTATCGTACGAGCCGAACTCGCTCGGCGGCGGCTGCCCGTTCCAGGCGGGCGCGACCGGGTTCGTGTCGTTCCCGGAGCCGCGCGAGCGCGAGGATCACAAGGTCCGCGGCAAGGCGGAACGGTTTGCCGACCACTACACCCAGGCGACGCTCTTCTGGCGCAGCCAGACGCCGGTCGAGCGCCGGCACATCATCAATGCCTTCCGCTTCGAGCTGTCGCGCGTGCAGACGCCGGCCATCCGCGAGCGGATGGTGTCGGGCCTGATGAACGTGGCGCCCGAGCTCGCCGAGGCCGTCGCCAAGGGGCTCGGCATCACCGGGATGCCCGAACCGATGCCGAAGGTCCTGCAGAAGAAGGTCCGGCCCGAGGTCAGCGAGTCCCTGCGGCTTTCGCTGGTCGCGCGGCCGGGTGACGGCGGCATCCGGGCGCGGCGCATCGCCATCCTCGTCGCCGACGGAGTGACGGGGCAGCCGCTGGCGGCGCTCGCGCAACGGCTCGCTGCCGCCGGAGCGGTGCCGCGCTTTGTCGCATCCACGCTCGGCAGAGTCGCGGCAGACGACGACGCCCTCATCGACGTGGACGCGACGATGGAGAACATGCCCTCGGTGCTGTTCGACGCGATGGTGCTTCCTGACGGCGCCGCCGCCGTGGCGACGCTCGGCGCGGATGGCCGCACGCTCGAGTTCCTCAAGGACCAGTATCGCCACTGCAAGCCGATCCTGGTGCTCGGTGCCGCCGCACGGCTCCTCGAAACCGCTGCCATTCCCCGGGCGTTGCCGTCGGGCAAACCCGATCCCGGGTTGATCGTTGCGGATGCGGGGCACGTGGACCAGGCGATCGAGGCGTTTACCGCCGCGCTGGCCGCTCACCGGCACTTCGGGCGCGAGACCGATCCCCCGCGGGTCTAGACAGGCTGATGAAAACCGCGAAGCTGCCAAGGCAGAAGGCACAAGGCAGAAGGCAGGACACTGAGATCGCGCCGCAAATCTACATGTTCTGCATTTTGCCTTCTACCCTTTGCCTTCAGGTTGCACTTTTTCAGCAACCTGCTGGTTCCTGACCGAGGAGAAACAGTATGGCTGAACAGCAGACGTTGCACGACGCCTTCATCGACGAACTACGGGACGCCTACGACGCCGAGAAACAGCTCACCAAGGCGCTGCCCAAAATGGCCAGGGCCGCGACGTCGACAGCGCTGCGCGCCGCCTTCGAGAATCACCTGCGGGAGACGCAGGGCCAGGTGGCCCGGCTCGAACAGGTGTTTGCCGGCCTCGGCGAGAAAGTGCGCGGCAAGCATTGTGACGGCATCGCCGGGATCATCGAGGAAGCCCGGTCGGTCATGGAGGAAGACTTCGACGACACGGCGATGGACGCCTGCCTGATCGCCGGCGCGCAGCGGGCCGAGCACTACGAGATGGCCGCGTACGGGGCGCTGGTCGCCTGGGCCCGCACTATGGGCCACGACGAGGCGGCCGGTCTGCTCCAGCAGACCCTCGACGAGGAGAAGGCGGCCGACGAGAAGCTCAACGCGCTGGCCGAGGGGGGCATCAACCAGGAGGCCGCCAACCGCGCGCATGCCGCGGACGGCGACGACGCCGGTGAGGACGCCCCGCGGACGAAGCCGTCTCGGGCGAAGGCGTCTCGCACCCAGGCGCGGCGCGCACCAGGGAAGGCCGCGCCGAGTAAGAGGCGCTGACGCCGGACTGTCCGTGAGCCCATCACGATGATGGATCGGCTGGATGCGGCTTGCTCCGGTTGTCGGGGTTCGTTCGCCGGCACGGGCCCGCCGTGGTTCTCACTAAACGCGGGCGAACACGGGCCGACGGCCTCTCTCCCGAAGGTTATGAAGTTCACAAAACGTCACAAAGAATGCCGACAAGGAATTTTCTGGCCTCAGTAATGACGTCTCAGGCGAGCTTCATGAAGCTGTTCGCCGTTCGATCGAAGCAGTAGAGTCCGCAGCCGCTCGGGCACCAGCGATAGTAGTCGTATTCCACGTCGTCGACTGCACCGCGCTCGAGCCATTCGAGCGTGTTGGCGCAGCGTGGACACGTCCGGCGTGTCGCCAGCCTCGGCGTCACCCCCTGCTCGCGCCGTCCGCGCAGATGCGCGGACTCGTCCACCAGGCGGTGTACCTTCGCGGCGAGCATCTCGGCCCGCCGCCGCAGATCGTGCGACTTCGCGAGCAGCTCGCGAACACTCAGCGCGAGTGTGTCCGGCGCGACCGGCTTGAGGAGCAGTATCGAGGCAGATTGCCGGGCGCCGCGAGGCAGGTCCTCGAACGGCCGGCCGCTCAGCACGACCAGTGGGATGTCCCGGGTGTCAGACCGTTCCTTCACCGCCCGCACGAAGCGAAGACCATCGGTCCGCCCGTCGAAGTTGATGCTGGCGACGATGGCGTTGGGCCGCAGTTCCCCCACGGTCTGCATGGCGCCGGGCGTGTCCCGCTCCACCGCCACCCAGAACCCCGCCATCTCCAATCTGGTCGCGTACATGTCCCGGGAATCGCTCTCCTCGTCCACCAACACCACGATGGGGGGGAGGTCGGTTGTCGCGGATTGGGTTTCCATGTGTCAGCCCCGCATGAGGCATAACAAGAATCTCGCCAACTGTTCGGCTCCGCCGCCCGCCCGTCCAGGTTACCCAAGAGCCCCAAGAGCAATGACGCTCGAGACCCTTTGACCTTGCCCGTCGGCCGCGACCTCATTTCACGGCTGAGCTCCCAAGCGGTTCTGACGACCGTGGGACACTGCAACGTTTGTCGCGCTCCAGCAACCTCACGCTGAGCCGCCGTGACCTCCGCCGGCACCGCTGAGAGAAGCCGGCTCAGCGGTGGACGGCGTGTCCCTTCCGCCGCGGCGGCAATGGCGGGGCCCTCTCCCAGGACCGCCGGGGTCTTGCCCGCGCGGTCTCGCGGCGAGCGTGGCCCCGCCGATCCGCCGGCGACATCGACGAGGGCACGTTCCCCGGCGCTCGGCACGGCCGTGTCGGTGGGCACGTTTTCATCGGCCCGAGACCGTGCAAAGGCACGAACCGGGGGTGGCAGCGTGCTTGCTCCCCCGTAGAACAAGTGCTCATTGTTGTGTCCAACCGGGAGCCGTATGTCCACCAAACGGCTGAGGACGGATCCGTCAAGGCGGAGCCCACCACCGGCGGCGTCTCTGTGGCGCTCGACGCCCTGATGCGTCAGCGTGGTGGCACGTGGATCGCCCACGGCGCCGGTACCGCGGACCGCACCGTCGTTGACGAGCGCGACTGCGTGCGAGTCCCGCCCGACGAGCCCTCGTACGAGCTCCGCAGGATCTGGCTGAGCGAAGAGGAAGAACAGCGCTACTACGGCGGTTTCTCGAACGAAGGGCTCTGGCCGCTCTGTCACATGGTCCACGTGAAGCCGGTCTTTCGGGCCGAAGACTGGGACGCGTACCAAGCCGTCAATCGCCGGTTTGCGGAAGCGGTGGCCGAGAACCTCACGGACCCGGCGACCCCCGTCTTCATCCAGGATTACCACCTGGCACTCGTGGCGGCCGAGCTGCGCCGGCTGAAGCCGAACTCGCGGACGGCGCTCTTCTGGCACATCCCGTGGCCGAATCCGGACCAGCTGCGGATGTGCCCCTGGCGGAAGGAGATTGTCGAAGGTCTCCTCGCGAACGATCTCCTCGCCTTCCAGGTGGAGCGCGATCGTCGCAACTTCCTCGCCTCGGTGCGGGAAGAACTGCAGCTCGAGACCGCCAAAGGCATCGTCACGCTGGGCGGCCACGACACCCACGTGATCGCGGTGCCGATCGGCGTCGACTTCGATCGCATCAGCGGGATGGCGCGCGACCCCCGGCTGCTCGTCGAAAAGGATCGACTGCGCCGCGAGCTGCGCATCTCGGCGCCGATCGTCGGCGTGGGGGTCGACCG
>JANOJK010000502.1:0-3426 GCA_031408165.1 Acidobacteriota bacterium
CCGGGGCTGGCCTGGTCAGCTCGACGCTTGATGCGATCGGTCGCGAGGTCGATCAGTCCGGGGTCTCTTTTGATCTTTGTCGCGATCGCGAGGGCCAGTCTGCGGGACCGCGCATCGTGTTCGTCGTGCGACGTAGGCGTCGGTTTGCTCCCTTTCGGCCGTGATGACTCCAACAGCGCAACTGGTGGGACCCCATCGAGCAAGATCACCTCGCTGAGGGCGCCCGGCTGCGCGCCGTAGGACGTCTCGAGTTCGCTTCGCGTGAGCCCCCCGACCACTATGTGGACGTCGTATGCGCGCTCAACATCAGGGAGACGCAAGTTGAAATAGTCCGCCAGCTTGTCCAGTTCTTCCGGGCGGGCAACGAAGTACAGTCTCAGCGCATCTACGCTCTGAGCACCCTGTGCAGTCTCATCGGCCCATGCTGACATTGGGCGGGTCGGCGGTTCGACAAGCAATCCCCGGAGCGCGTTGATCAGCTCATCGAATCGGCGGGCCTCGGCTTGGAAAAGATCCCTCAGGCCCTGTGCCAATGGATGGCGTTCGCGGAGTTGGACCTGGCGCTGTGAGCCCGCCCCGACAAACTCGATAGCGCCGGTGCGCTCCAGCTCGCGGAGCGCGGGATAGATTGAAGTCCGTCCAAGCCGGGCCCGTCTTGCGAGTTCACCGGACGTGACACAGGTGGCAGAAAGCGCCAAGGCCCGCATCAGGCGGACATTGGCCTGGGTTCCCAGTATCTCGTTCAGTGGCCGTAGCAGCTGGTTCTCGGGCCGTTTCGGTAAAGGCATCGTCTATTCTCGGCAGAAACTGTCTACTAATACATACAAATGTACTAAACATAATACACGTGTATGATATCGAATACAAACTGACCCGAGGTCTCAGCCGACGCCGACAACCAGCCGCCCAGGACGACGCTTCCCGGCCCGATCGGCGGAGCCGCGGCGGCGCGGCGGGCGGTGCGCCGTCGTCCACCCCGACAGTCGCGACAACCTATCGCGACGTGCGGATCGCCAGGGACGGGGACGGGAATTTCATTACCGCCCGCACCACGCGAATCGAACCTGGGTATCTGGACACGATCGGCACCCGTCTCGTCGCGGGGCGCGATTGACGCCAACGACCGGGATGGCGCCGAGCGTATCGTGCTGCTCTCCGAGCCGCTCGCTCGCCGGCTCTTCGCCGTCAGCGACCCGCTTGGCGCGCGCGTGGCCTTGGCGCTGCCCGGTTCGGAGCAGCACACCTACACTGTCGTCGGCATCACCGCGGATCTCTTCTCGACGCAGATGGGCGATCCGCGGCCGCAGCTCTTCCTGTCGCTGGCGCAGCATCCTGCTTCGCGCGTTCTGGTCATCGCGCGCGGTGCTCCTTCGGATGCGTCCATGCGCGGCGCGTTTGCCAACGCGATCGCGGGTGGCCTGCGCGTGCTGCCGCAGCAGACCGATCCCGATAGCGTGTTCCGGGAACTGATCACCGGCGAATCGCTGATCGAGAACAGCCGCTGCGACATTCTGACGATGTCTGCCGTCGGCGGCGCGGCCGCGGCCGTCGCGCTCGTGCTTGCGACGTTAGGAGTCTACGGAGTGATCGCGTTCATGGTGGCGATCCGGACGCGGGAGATCGGCATCCGTGTTGCGCTCGGCGCCTCGCGCGGGCGCGTCCTCCGCGACGTCCTCGTTGACGCCATCAGGCTCGTGGTCCCGGGGATCGCCGCGGGCCTGGTCCTCGCGGTGCTCTGGGTCCGCCTGATCGATCCCTCGTGGTATCCGCTGGGCGGCGTCGAGCCGCTCGTCTACTCAGCGGCCGCGGCAACGTCGTTCCTGGTCGCGGTCCTCGCGGGCATTCCGTCGGCGCGCCGCGCGGCCGCCGTGCAGCCGATGGTGGCGATGCGGACCGAGTGATCCGCTACAATCCTGACGCCCCTGCTGCTGGGTTTTGCGAGGGCCTGCACTGGAACCTGGGGCCCAGCTGGGACAAGTCAGTTCATGCCGCAGTGCCGGTGAACCTGACGTTCCAACCTTGCTCGTAACGCCGTAGCGGTGCCATCCTTCGCTCCGGGAACTCGCCGGCGAAGGATGTCCACCATAGCTCGCGGTGAATTCGGCGCGAGCGACGGTGGACCCCCTCCGCTCGCTGCGAGCGACGCGTTACTCCGCGCGCAGCGCGGTGCACGGGTCGATCCTCGTCGCACGGCGCGCGGGCAGCCATGCCGCCATCAATCCCACCGCCATCAGCAGCAGCGTGACGATCGTGAACGCGATCGGATCGGTCGGCGTCACCCCGAACAGGAACTTCTGCAGCACGCGAGTCACGGCGACCGCCCCGGCGAGGCCGACGACCAGGCCGCCGACGACGATGCGGAGCGCGCGCGTGAGCACGAGGCGGAGCACGTCGCGGCGTCCGGCGCCGAGCGCCATGCGCACGCCGATCTCGCGGCGGCGCTGCGTCACCGCGTAGGCCATCAATCCGTAGATGCCGCACGTCGCGATGAGCGTCGCGGCCACCGCGAACAGCACCAGCAGCAACGTCCGGAAACGCGGCGGCGCCACTGACGCCGCCACCGCTTCGTCCATCGTCGCCGTGCCCACGATCGGCAGATCGGGCGCGGCCCGGCGAATTTCCGCGCGGATGCCTTCGAGCACGCTGGCGGGTGTGGCGGTGCGCGCGACGAATGACACGAACCGCACGAACCCCCCGCGGTCCTGCTGGAACGGCGCGTAGATCATGGGCTGCACGTCCTGACCGAGTCCCCTTTGACGGATGTCCGCGACCACGCCCACCACGCTCAGCCAGTCGCTGTTCCCCCCCACGCGCACGCGCCGCCCGAGCGCCTCGCGGGGACCACCCGGAAAGTATTCGCGCACGACGCGCTCGCTGACGATCGCCACTTTCGGCGCTGCGGCAGTGTCGCTGGCGGTGAACTCGCGTCCCGCCAGGAGCGGAATCCCCATGGTCTTGAAATAGTCCGCGTCGATCTTCGGAATGCCGACATCGAGCGTCGGCTTCGGCTGACCCTCGATTTCGAAATCGCCACGGATGAACATCATGCCGAAGGGCACGGAGTTGATGAGGCTCGCGGACGTCACGCCCGGCAGGTACTGGATGCGGTCGAGCACGCCGCGCGCGAACGCATGGATGCGCCCGGGCTCGTCGTAGAGGTGTGGGGGCAGCGTCACCCTGACGGTCTGCACGACCCCGTCGCGCCCATGCGATTCGAAGCCGGGCGACACCGACGTGAGACGCACGAAGCTGTGAATCAGCAGGCCTGCGCTGATCAGCAGGACAAGCGTCATCGCAATCTGCGCGGCGACCAGCAGCGTCCGCAGCCGCTCGCCCTGACGGTCGCCCGTCGTGCGCCCGTCGCCGGCGTGCAGCGCGAGGCCTTCGCCAAACGCGGCTCCGCTGACGCGCAGCGCCGGCACGAGG
>JANOJK010000540.1:0-30597 GCA_031408165.1 Acidobacteriota bacterium
CATAGAGCGAGGGCGCGATGTTGTCGATATGCGCCGTGCCGCTCGCCACTTCTTCCCCCCGCATCGCGAACTTGAGCAGACGCAGCTTATCCAGCGGTTCGTGGAGCAAGGCGTTGGCCGCGACCACGGCGGCGACGGCGGACGCCGCGGAGCCGCCCAGTCCCGATCCAAGGGGGATGCCCTTGTCGATCGTCAGCTCGAACCCGAAGTCGAGGCCCAGCGCGTCGGCCATCGTCGCGACCGCCATCCCTGCGGTGTTGCGCTCCCACTCGAGCGGCAGATCCGTCACGAGGCCGTGTATCGCGGCGATGCGGACGCCGCGGGCGGCCGTGCGCACGGCGCGGACGCGATCTCCGGCGCAGGGCGCGCTGTAGCCGAGCACGTCGAAGCCGACGGCCACGTTGCCGACGCTAGCCGGCGCGAAGGCGATCGCCTGGCCGGGACGCGTCATAGGTGCGCGCCGAGATACGCGCAGACGCGCAGCAGATCGGCGAAGACGCCGCCCGCGGTGACCGCCGGGCCGGCGCCGGGCCCGCGGACGACCAGCGGATTCCGATCGTAGCGGCTCGTCGTGAAGCTCACGACGTTGTCCGTGAGGCTGATGTTCGCGAACAGATGGGACCGGTCGAGCTCGACGAGCGCGACGGTGGCGCGGCGCGTCTCGGCGTCCAGCCGCCCGACGTAGCGCAGCACGCGACCGCGCGCGCGCGCCGCCTGGAAGCGATCGCGCATGGCCGCGTCAACCTCGGGCACGCGCGCCAGGAACTCGTCTGGGCTGCACGACCGCAGTGACTCCGGCACGAGTCCTTCGAGGTGCACGTCGCCGAGCTCCAGGTCCAGTCCCATCTCCCGTGCGAGAATGATCAGCTTCCGCGCGACATCGGTGCCGGCCAAATCGTCGCGGGGATCGGGCTCGGTGAAACCCTGCGCCTTCGCCTCGCGGACCAGCGTCGAAAACGGCTGCTCCCCGTCCCAGACATTGAACAGGTACGACAGCGTGCCGGACAGGACGCCCTCGATCCGCTGGACACGATCGCCGGTCTCGCGCAGATCGCGCAGGGTCTGGATGATCGGCAGCCCGGCGCCGACCGTCGCCTCGTAGAGGTAGTGCGATCCCCCCGCCCGGCGGGCCTCGCCGAGCGTCCGGTAGAAGGCCAGGTCGGCGCTGCCGGCCTGCTTGTTCGGCGTGACGACGTGGATGCCGGCCGCGAGCCATTCGGGGTAATGGCGCGCGACGTCGGCGCTCGCCGTGCAGTCGACAATCACGGCGTGCGGCAGATGGCCGGCATCGACGTGCTCCACGAACCGGGCCAGATCCGCAGCGCCGCCGTTCTCGAGCGCCTCGCGCCACTCGGACAGCGGCACGGCGGTGTCGGCCAGCAGCATCTTTCTGGACGTGAGGATGCCGCGAAGGCGCAGGTCGAGCCTGAAGTCGCGCGTCAGCCGTCCCACCTGCGACGCCAGCTGATCGAGCAGGGCGCTGCCGACAAGTCCGGGGCCGATCAGGCCGATGGACACCGTGTGCGGCGACAGGTAGAAGCTCGCGTGCACGGCGCCGAGCGCGCGCGCGATCTGCTTCTCGTCGATGACCACCGAGATGTTGCGCTCTGAGGCGCCCTGCGCGATCGCGCGGACGTTGACGCCGGCGCTCCCGAGCGCCTCGAACAGCTTGGCGGCGATGCCGGGCGTGCCGGCCATCCCGTCGCCCACCACCGCGAGGATGCTGCAGTCGCGCGTCACGTCGATGCGTTGGATCTGCCCCTGCCGCAGCTCGCGCTCGAAGGCTTCACGGACGACCGCCGCGGCGCGCTCCGCCTCCGACTGCGCCAGCGCGAAGCAGATCGAATGCTCGGAGCTGCCCTGGGAGATCAGCGAGACCGAGATGCCGTGCTCCCGCAGCGCGCCGAAGAGCCGCTGCGCGGTGCCCGGGACGCCAATCATGCCGGTGCCTTCGACGTTGACCAGGGCGACCCCATCGATGCTGGTGATGCCCTTGACCGGATGCGACGACACCGGCTCGGCGCAGATGAGCGTCCCCGCTTTCTCCGGCGCGAAGGTGTTCCGGATCCAGATCGGAATGCCCCGGCTCACGGCGGGCGCCATGGTCTGCGGGTGAAGGACCTTGGCGCCGAAATACGCCAGCTCCATCGCTTCGTTGTAGGAGAGCGAGTCGATGATCGTGGCATCGGGGACGCGTCGCGGATCGGCGCTCAGCACCCCGTCGACATCGGTCCAGATGACGATCTCCGAGGCGTCGAGCAGCGCGCCGAAGATCGAGCCGGAAAAGTCGCTGCCGTTCCGGCCCAGGGTGGTCTGCAGCCCCTCGCGCGTCCGGGCGATGAAGCCGGTGATGACGAGCGTCAGGCTTGCGTCGCGCGGGATGATGCGATCGGCATTGGCGCGGGACTCGGACCAGAGGACGCTCGGGCCGAGCGGCGCGGCATCGATTTCGACAATCTCCCGCGCGTCGATCCACAGCACCCCGCCGGCGCGCTTCCCCCGCGCCCGGAGGTAGCGCGTGAACAGACGCGTCGACCAGATCTCGCCATAGCCGGCCAGCAGGTCGCGGACGACAGGAGAGGCGATTCGGAGCAGGCGGACGGTCTGCAGGATACCGGCGATGTCGCGGCAGTCGGCGGTGAGACCGTCGATGTATTCGTCGGCGGCCGGCGCCCCGAGCAGGGTGCGTGCGATGCCGACATGCCGCTCCCTGATGGCCTCGAGCCGCGCGGCGTCGCCGTCCTGCAGGCGCTCCGCCGCGTTCACGAGCGTCAGCAGCGCGTCAGTGACGCCACGGCACGCCGACAGGACCGCGGCCACGCGGGGCAACGGGTCGTTCTCGAGAATGCGCGCGACCCGTTCCATGCAGGAGGCGTCGGCCACGCTCGAGCCGCCGAACTTGTGTACACGCCAAGCGTCCACGTCCGGTTGATAGTCTCACATCGAATCCCGGGATGTCGCTCCGCCCCGTACGGTACCCGCCGCCGCGGGCGAGAAACGCGATGGTCAACCGCTGGTGGGATTCCGGCGCACTCAGGTCTTGTCCGGCAGCGAATACGGCGCGCGATACGCGCGCCCGAGCAGCCCGTCGGCCTCCGCGTCCCCGACGAACCGTTCGGCGCTCCCGTCGAACGTGAGCGACCGGCCCAGCCGATACGAGATGTTCCCGAGGTGACAAAGCGCCGTGGAGAAATGCCCATCCTCCATCGGCGCGTTGAGGCGCTCGGTCTTGCGCGAGCGCATGCACTCGATGAAGTTCTCGAAGTGGGTCTGCGAGCCGTCGCCTTTTTCGTCGGCCGTCAGCGTGGCGCCCGGTTCGTTCTTGGCTCCGAGATACACCTGTGCCTTGACGTCGGTGACCTTCATCCATCCCTTCGAACCGTACACGAACACACCCTGCGCTTCGGGTGGACCGCTGTACCAGTTGCGCAAATCACAGTGCAGCTCGGTTCCATCGGCGTACTGATAGGCCGCGTACTGCGTATTGGGCGTCTTCTGATCCGTCGGCGCTCCCGCCTCGTGCAGGCCGCCGACCGAGTATGCCGTCCGCGGATGCTCCTGCTTGCCCAGCAGCCAGCGCACCGCATCGAGCGAGTGGACGGCCGTGTTGCCGAGATCGCTGGTGCCGTACTCCCAGAACCAGTGCCAGTGGTAGTGAAAGTGGTTCTCGTTGAACGGCCGCAGCGGTGCCGGTCCGAGCCACATGTCGTAATGCACGCCCGGGGGAGCGGGACTGTCCGCAACGACGCCGATTGGCTCTCTGGGACGGTAGATGACGGTCTTTGCAGCGTACACCGTCCCCAGGCCACCGTCGCGCAGGAACTGCACGGCTTTTGCGAGCGTGGCGCCGCTGCGGCGCTGCGTTCCGACCGCGACGATCCGGTTGTAGCGTCGCGCCGCCTCGACCATCCTGCGGCCTTCGACGATGTTGTGGCTGACCGGCTTCTCGACGTAGACGTCCTTGCCCGCCTGACAGGCCCAGATCGTCATCAGCGCGTGCCAATGATCCGGGGCCGCGATCGTGATTGCGTCGACGTCACGGTTCTCGAGGACGCGCCGCAGGTCCGTCTCGGTCTTCGGATCGCCGCCCCACCGCTCTTTCAAGAAGGACAGCGACGTCTTGAAGTGCCGTTCGTCCACGTCGACGACGTGCGTCACCCGGACGTTCTTGATTCGGGAGAGGTATTCGTAGTGATCCTGGCCGCGGCCGCGGCCCGTCCACGTGGGATGCCCCTTGTTGTCGCCTCGGATGCCGACAACCGCGACGTTGATCGTCTCGTTGGGACTCGTCTGCGCATCGCTGCGCGCGGGAAGCGCCGCTGCGAGTCCGGCTGCTGCGGTTCTGGAAAGAAAGGCACGACGGTTCATCACGGCAGGACCACCTTCCTGAAGCGGCTGAATCGTAGCACGGATGGTGCGCGATGGCCGCGGCTCCGGCCGGCTCCGGCGCCGCCTTCCTAGAAGCGGTAGTGGAGTCTGGCGAACGCGACGTTGGCCCTGTAAGGCCCGTCGTTCGCCTTGAGGTAGAAGGCGCCGGTGAGCGGGAAGGTTTCGATGCCGGCCGAGAACGCATCCGCGAAGAAGTACTTCTCGTACCAATACCCGACAGTCAAGCCCCAGGCCCGGGTCACGGTGTAGTCGATCTGGGCGGACACCGTCTGCAGCGTCGTGTCGCTGTAGTTCGTGATGTCCTGGATCCCGCCGTAGGACGCCCGGGCGAGAGCGAACGACCCGTTCGGGTTGCCGGTGACGTCCATGAGCCCGTCGAGCTTCTGGCGGCGCGCGAAGAGCGTCAGCGCCCACTTCTCGGGCACGATCCGGAATGTCGCGTTGGCGCCGTAGGTATCGGTCTTGTCGCTGCCGGCGAAGTTGAGGAGGCCGAGCACGGTGGTGCCGCCCGAGAAGGCCTGCGTCGTGCTGATGTTGTTCTCCCGGGTGTAGTAGACGTTGACCTCGACCCGTTCGCTCGGCGTGAGATCGATCTCGCCGGTGAACGTGTCGTACTTCGCCACGATCAAACCGTACGCCGTACCGGCGACACCGGGGACCGCGTCCGGGTTCCTGTAGTCGGCGTTGCGGCGGAAATACGCGACCACGAAACCGACCCTGCTGTTGGGATTGACTTCCACATCGATGCCGGCGCGGGTCGAATCGCGTCGCTGCTCGTCGGCTTGAAGCCGGGTCGCGTCCGTGACGCCGGCACCGCTCGCCGTGCGCGACGCGTCGTCCACCGACCCGCGGACGCGCAGCCAGTCGCCGGTGTGGAGGACGGCCGCCAGCGTGACCCCCGTTTCCTTTCCCGCCTCCGCCTCACGAAAGGTCCGATCGACCTTGTTCTGCCGATAGGCGGCTTCGAAGGTGAACGACTTGATGTCGTAGCTCGCCGACAGGTCGGTTCGCTTCGACTTCAAGCCGTACGGGCTCGCCGTGAGGTAGCCCAGCGGCTCGGTCGCGAGATTGGTGTTCGAGAAGAGCCTGTCAGGGGACGCCGAGAAGCTGCCGATGCGGGGGATGACCGGCGTCTTGTTGTCGAGATCGTAGTGGCGGTAGCGCGCCCGCAGCCCGAGGCCCGCGATCGGCCGGCTCGAGAAGATGAACTTCAGCGACGTGGTGTCGATCTTCCCGTTGAGCGACTGGAACTGGAGCGACGCCAGGCTGTCGCCCGGCGCCCCGGTGCTGGTCACCGCCCTGGAGAAGATCGTGTACGGGTACAGCTGAGCGTTCTGTGTCCAGCGGCCGAACGCCGCGTCGGCTCCAAGCCGGGTCTGTCGCGCGAGCTTCAGCAGGCCGCCGAACGAACCCGTGTTGGCGGCGTTGTCGGGCGGGTTGATGAAGAGCGCCCTCGACGTGCCGCCGGTGGCCGGAATCGCACCCGCGGCAGGCACGAAGGCCTGATCGAACGCCACGAGCGGGTTGTCGACGATGAGCGTTTCCTGGCGATCGTTGTACCAGTTGCGGTTCAGTCCCCCGTGCACGTTCCCCCACCGCCGATTGAGCGCCAGCCTGACTCCGACATCCTGCATCACTTCGTTCAGCGGCTCGGGAACTTCGACGATGTTGTCGGAGAAGCCCCTGATGGTGCCGCCGCCGGCGCCGCGCGTGCCGGTCTTGACCTCGCGCAGGTAGCTCACCGCCAGATCGAACGGCAGATTCTGTCCGAAGCTGACCTCGACGTTGCCGCGCCTGCGCAGGCTCGCGAGATCGACGAACCCGGCGGACGCGATCGTCGGCGCGTAGAGCGTCGAGAAGAAGTCGTAGTTGCGCGTCGCCGTTGGCACCCGGGCGTTGACTCTGTCCCCGAGCGCCTGACGCAGCGTTGCGTTCATGCCCCAGACGCCTGGTGCCAGTTGCGTCATGATCGTTCGGCCGCCGTTGCCCATGGCGTGGGGAATCTGGTTGTAGTCGAATGACACGCCGGCCCAGTCCGTGCTCGCCCATCCTGTATAGCGCTGATCGGACTGGGAGAGGTTCCGGCTGAACAGCGCGAAGTCGGTGCCCTTGTTGCGCCCCGCGAGCGTGAACATCGGCATGGAGACGCCCTTCGGGACGATTCGGTACTCCTCGAACTTGGATGACGCCACGTTGTCTCGGCCGAGCAGCAGCAGGCTGGCACCGCCCTCGAACCAGTTCGACGAGGTGTCGTCTGTCGCTGGGGGAGGGGACGGCGCCGCGGGCGCCGTCTGACCGAAGACCGGGGCACTCACGGCGAGGATGCCGCAACTGAACGCCACAAGGAACAGGGGGGTATCCTTCATGGCTACCTCACAAAGTACGCGCCCGAAGGTGAGTTCGAGCCGTGGATGGCGAGGTGACATTGCTTGCAGCCACGTTCAGTGTTGCGTGAGCTCCGGGTCACCGTGCTGCCGGGGGGCGCGACCGGCAACCCCTCGAGCGAGCTCAGGTTGTCGGCCGTCAGCCCGTGGCCGGAGAAGTGACACCGCTGGCAGAGAAACGGCGTCTTGGCCACGAGAAGCCGTTCGTGGTTCGACCCATGCGGATCGTGGCACGTCACGCACTCTTCACGCACGGGCGCGTGTTCGTAGAGGAACGGCCCGCGCTTCTCGGTATGGCACTGGTAGCACTTCTCGTTGATCGAGTTGGCCGAGATCATTTTCGGGTTGGTCCCGTCGTGCGGGTTGTGACAGCTCGAGCAGCTCATCTTCCCTTCGCGCAACGGGTGGTGAGAGGTGCGCATCGACTTGGCGCGCTCGGACTTGTGGCACGTGAAGCAGGTCTCGGGGTCGGCCGCCGTCTTCAGCTGCGCCTTCGGCGACTTGAAGCTGTGGATGCTGTGGCACGTCGTGCAGGACACGTTTCTGCGCGCGTGCATGCTGCTCATGAAGCTGGCCTGATTGTCCTTCTCGTGGCACGTCAGGCACGTGTCGTTGATCTGCTTCGGGCTCAGGCTCTTGAAGGACGGAACCGGCCCCTTTTCGCCCGCCGACTGAGTCCTGGCGTGCTCGGCGACGTCGGAGTGACAGCTCGAGCAGTTCTGTTCGATCCGGGCGTGCTTGCTCTGCTGGAAGGTCGAGGATGGACCCACGGCCTTCTCGTGACAGACCTTGCACTCGGCAGGGTCCCATTGCCCCGGGGCTTTCGGTGGCACTGCCTGCGCGGCGGTCTGAAGGCCTCCGACCAGAGCGACGGTCCCTCCGAGCAGAAGGGCCGATACACCGAGCACGCACAGACCAAGTCGCATAGGCAGCCTTTCCAGGCGATTGTCATCGCATCACCGACGCGTCGAACACGGCCGCGAGGCCCGGCGGACAGTGTGGGAACGGGCGCCCCAGAGCAACATCAGTGCCGCCGGTCGTCATCGGATCGTTTCAGCGGGATTCAGGAAGCAATCTGCGGGACCGTCGGACCTGCGGGAAAGGCAGAGTCGGCTTTCCCAACGCGAACAACCGGGTACACCGCGGCGCCGCGTCGGGAACCCGTCGTCACCTGCCCCTCGACACCGCTCATGCACAGGAAGAGCATGAACAACGGGCCGGATCGCGGGCCACGCGCCGCCCCGAGCACGGGCCGATTTCCCGGGCCCGGAATCCGCCCCACCCCTCCGCGAAGTAGTCCCCCGCGCCCCCGCCGGAAACCCGGCACGGGCCCCCGATCACCCGGCCATCCACCCGTTCTGCCGCTGAAAGCGCTCCTGCCTCCGTGGCACCGGCCTTGCCACCCATCGGATCACCCTCGTGCGAATTTTCCACTTCGATGAAGTCGGTCGCAGGCCTGGGGCGTCTCTCGAGGGGCGCCGCATCCTGATGCGGGGCACCGTGCAGGGCGTCGGCTTCAGGCCGTGGGTCTACCGTGTGGCGCATGCCTCGTCCGTGACCGGACGCGTGCGCAACGACACGGCGGGCGTCACCATCGAAGCGTTCGGCTCGACGGGGGCCCTCGATGGGTTCGTCGAGCGACTGGCTCACGACGCCGCCCGCCCGGCCGCTGCCGTCGTCGAACACATGACCGCGGAGGCGATCGCGTTCGAGGACGCAAAGGATTTCTCGATCGTGCCGAGCACCACCGTCGCGGACCAGTGCGTGTCGATTCCCCCGGATCTGGCGACCTGCGCCGAATGCCTCGCGGAGATCCACGACCCGGCGGACCGGCGTTACCGCTATCCGTTCACCAACTGCACGAACTGCGGTCCGCGGGTCACGATCGTCCGCGCCGCGCCGTACGACCGGCCGGCGACGACGATGGCCGCGTTCGCAATGTGCGCCGAGTGCCGGCGCGAGTACCACGACGTGGCGGATCGGCGGTTTCACGCGCAGCCCAATGCCTGTCCCGCGTGCGGGCCGCGCCTGGATCTGCGAGACGCCGGCGGCGCGCCGCGCGAGAGCGCCGATCCGATCGCGGATGCTGCGCGCGCGCTGCGCGACGGGCTCGTCGTCGCGATCAAGGGCATCGGCGGCTTCCAGCTCGCGTGCGACGCCACGTCGGACGCCGCCGTGCAGCGGATGCGCGAACGGAAGCGCCGCGACGAGAAGCCCTTCGCGGTGATGGTCCGGGACCTCGCCGGCGCGAGGGAGATCGCCGACCTCACCGCCCGGGAGGCGAGGCTGCTGCTCTCGGTCGAACGGCCCATCGTGCTCGTCGCGCGCCGGGAGGATTCCGGTCTCGCCCCGTCGATCGCGCCGCGCAACCCGCTCGTGGGGGTGCTCGCCGCGAACTCCCCGCTCCACGACCTCCTGCTCGCGGCGGCGGGCGTGCCTCTGGTGATGACGTCCGGCAACCTGTCTGAGGAGCCCATCGCGTGCGGCAACGAGGAAGCGCTGTCCCGACTGCGGGGGGTGGCCGACCTGTTCCTCCTTCACGATCGCGAGATCGTGACGCGGGCGGACGACTCGGTGGCGCGCGTCATCGCCCGGCGACCCGTCGTGTTCCGCCGCGCGCGCGGGTACGTGCCGCGGGCGATCGCGGTGGCGAGGGCGTTCGACGTGCCGGTCCTCGCGTGCGGCGCGCAGCTCAAAAACACGTTCTGCTTCGGCCGCGGCCACGAGGCGGTGCTGGGCCCCCATATGGGGGATCTCGACCACGTGACCGTCTTCAGCGAGTACGAGGCGGCGATCGAGCGGCTGGCGCAGTTCCTTGACGTCACGCCCGCGATCGTTGCGCACGATCTCCATCCCGACTACATGTCGACCCGCTACGCGCTCAGCCGTCCCGGCGTCGTCACCATCGGCGTCCAGCACCACCATGCCCACGTCGCCAGCGTCATGGCGGAGCACGGCCTCACCGGCCACGTGCTGGGGCTCGCCTTCGACGGCACGGGATACGGAGCCGACGGGACGGCCTGGGGCGCCGAACTGCTCCTCGCGGACTATGCAGACTTCACGCGTCTGTCCACCTTCCGGCCGCTGCCGCTCGCCGGCGGCGACACGGCGATCCGGCAGCCCTGGCGCCTCGCGCTTGCGCTCGTGGACGACGCGTTCAAGGGGGAGGCGCCGCTCGACGGGTTTCCCGTGTTCCGGGACATCCCGCCCGCAGACATCGACGTGGTCACGCGAATGATCCGCCGCGGGTTCAACGCGCCGCGGTCGCACGGACTCGGCCGGTATTTCGACGCCTTCGGCGCACTGCTGCTCGACCGCCCCCGCGCGTCGTTCGACGGGCAGATCGCCCTCGAGCTGAACATGGCGGCCGATCCCGAAGAGAAACGCCGCTACGACTACGACATCGACCAGGCCTCCACCCCGTGGGAGGTCGACCTGCGGCCGGCCGTCCGCGCTGCGGTGTTCGAGTACCTCGGCGGTGAGACGGTGGCGCGCATTGCCGCGCGCATCCACAACACCCTGGCGGCGGCGAGCATCGACATGGTGCGCGCCGCGGCCCACGTGACGGGGCGGCTGCCGGTCGTGCTGTCGGGCGGGTGTTTCCAGAACGCGCGCCTTGCAGAATCGATCGTCCGCGGCCTCGAGCCGGAAGTCCCCGTCCACCTGCACCAGCGCGTGCCGCCCGGCGACGGCGGGATTGCGCTCGGCCAGGCGGTTATCGCCGCTGCGAAGACAAGGAGCCTGTGATGTGCTTGGGTGTACCGGGACGGGTGGTCGAGGTGCTGGAGAACATCGCGCTCGTCGATTTCTTCGGCGTGTGCCGGCACGTGCGTCTCGAGCTGGTCGATCAGCCGGTCGCGCCGGGTGACTACATCCTGAATCACGTGGGGTTCGCGCTGCGCAAGATTCCCGCCGAGGACGTCGAGGGCACGCTCGCCATGTACGAGCGGCTGCTCAGCGAGGCGGACGACGACCTGATGGCCGCCGATGTGCGCGGAGAAATCGCGGCCGCCGCAGCCGCCGGCACGAAGGGCGGATCCCATGACTGATCGGGCCGCGCGTGAACTGAAGTTCCGCGATCCGGCGCGCGCGGCGGGGCTGGCGGCCGCCCTGGCGAAGGCGGTTGGAGAGATCGACCACGCGCCCGTGTCGGTGATGCACGTGTGCGGGAGCCACGAGCAGGCGATCGCCCGCTTCGGGCTGCGCTCGATGTTTCCTCCGAACCTGCACGTCATCATGGGACCCGGGTGCCCGGTCTGCATCACCGACCAGCCGGAGGTCGACGAAGCGGTGGCCCTCGCGCGGCAAGGCGTGCGCGTCGCCACCTACGGCGACATGGTCCGCGTGCCGGGCAGCTCGGCGTCGCTCGCCGACGCGCAAGCCGAAGGCGCGCAGGTCGACGTGGTCTACAGCATCGATCAGGCCATCGCCATCGCGCGGGGATCGGAGGCGCCGGTCGTGTTCTTTGCCACCGGTTTCGAAACCACCGCGGTGGCGACCGCCGCCGCGATCCTGGCCGGCGTGCCGTCGAATTTCTTCGTCCTCTCGGCGCACAAGTACATCCCGCCCGCGATGGAGATCGTCGCCGGAATGCCGGACTCCCGCATCGAGGGGTTCGTGGCGGCGGGCCACGCCGCCATCATCACGGGCTCGGCGGTGTTCGAGGATTTCGCGGTGCGTCACCGCGTGCCGGTGGTGGTCGCCGGGTTCGAGCCGCTGGACATCCTCGCGGCGCTCGTGCGCCTCGCCGAGCTGATCCGCGATCGGCAGTGCACCGTCGAGAACATGTTTCCGCGCTGCGTCACCCGCAAGGGCAATCTCACCGCGCAGTCGCAGCTCTGGCGGGTCTTCGCCCCGATCGGCGGCCAGTGGCGCGGCATCGCCCTGATTCCCGACGGCAACCTCCGGCTGCGCGACGAATGGGCGCATCTCGACGCGCGGCGCCGCTTCGCGATCGATCTGACCGGCGTCGGAGACCAGCCCCCTTCAGCGCTCGCGCTGCAATGTGTGTGCGGCGACATCATGACCGGCTTGAAATCCCCGTCCGACTGCCCCCTGTTTGGCGGCGAGTGCGTGCCGGAGACGCCCGTGGGGGCGTGCATGGTCAGCACCGAAGGCACGTGCCGCATCTGGCACGAATACGGTGTGTCGGATCCCTTGGCCCTCGTCGGGAGAACGTCATGACTGTTGCGACTCTCAACCAGCACGTCGCCATGAAGCACGGGTCTGGCGGGCGCGCGATGCGCCGGCTCATCGAGCAGGTCTTCCTGCACGACGCGAATCCCACGGCGGCCGCGATGGACGACGGCGCGGCGATTCCGATCGACGGCGGCTGGCTCGTGATCACCACCGATTCCCACGTGATCCATCCCATCGTCTTTCCCGGCGGGGACATCGGCCGGCTGGCGGTCGCCGGCACGGTCAACGACCTCGCGATGATGGGCGCCACCGAACCGCTCGGCCTCACCTGCGGCATGATCCTCGAGGAAGGTTTTCCGATCGAAGAGCTCGCGCGGCTGCACCAGTCGATGCTGTCCGCGTGCGAGGAGGCGGGGACGACGATCGTGGCCGGGGATACGAAGGTGATGCGGCGGGGGGAGCTGGACGGGATCGTCATCAATACCACCGGCGTCGGCATGGCGCGGCAGGTCGTCCGGGACGCCGGACTGCAGCCCGGCGACCGCATCATCGTCACCGGCACGATCGGCGATCACGGCATGGCGGTCATGGCCGTGCGCCATCAGTTCGTGTTCGGCGAAACGCTGTGCTCGGACGTCGCGCCGCTGAACACGCTCATCCGCCGCGCGCTCGTGGCCGGCGACGGGGGCATCAGCGCGATGAAGGATCCCACGCGCGGCGGCGTGGCGAGCGCGCTGCACGAGATGGCCGCGAAATCGAAGGTGGGCATCGTGCTCGACGAACCGTCCGTGCCGGTCCGGGTGACGGTCCGCGCGGCCGCGGAACTGCTCGGCATCGATCCGCTGTTCATCGCCAACGAAGGGAAGGCGCTCATCGGCGTGCGGCCGTCGTCGGTGGACGCGGTCCTCGCCGCGCTGCGCGCCCATCCCTATGGCGTGGACGCCGCCGTCATCGGCGTGTGCGTCGCTGACCGACCGGGCTCGGTCCTGGTCGACACCGGTTTCGGCCGCCGTCACCTGTCGGAACCGGACGGCGAGCTGCTCCCGCGCATCTGTTGATCGCGAGGGACCGTCATGCACGAGTACTGCATCGTCCAGGCGCTCTACGACAGCGTGCTCGCGCAGGCGGAGGCGCGCCACGCCCTGAGCGTGCAGGGGGTGCACGTGCGCATCGGCGAGCTCTCGGGCGTCGATCCCGGGCTGCTCGCCACGGCATGGTGCCTGTTCCGGGTGCACACGATCTGCGACCGCGCGCCCATCGACGTCGAGGTCGTGCCCGCACGGTGGGAATGCACGGCATGCGGCGCCACAGTGACCCGCGGCAGCATCCTGCGATGCCCGGCCTGCGGCGGGCGCGTGCATCTCGCCGAGGGGGACGAAATCGTGCTCAACCGCATTGTGATGGAGGTGGCGTGATGTGTGACTCATGCGGATGCGGTGACACGACACTGGTGCCGATCGAGGTGCAGCACCGGATTCTGTCCGAGAACGAGCGGACGGCGGCGCACAACCGCCACCATTTCCTCGAGCGGGGGCTGCTGGCCGTCAACGTGATGGGATCCCCCGGCGCGGGCAAGACGGCGATTCTGGAAGCGACGGCGCGCGCGCTCGACGGGCGCCGCCTCCTCGGCGCGCTCGCCGGCGACCTCGCGACGGACAACGACGCCCGCCGCCTCGGCGCCGCGGGCATCCGCGCGGAGTCGATCACCACCGGTTCGGCGTGCCACCTCGATGCCGCCATGGTGCACCGCGCGCTGCATCACCTGCCATGGACCGATCTCGAGTACCTCTTCATCGAGAACGTCGGCAATCTCGTGTGTCCAGCCGTCTACGACCTCGGGCAGGCCGCCAATGTCGTCGTGCTCGCGGTGACGGAGGGGGAAGACAAGCCGCTCAAGTACCCCGTCATGTTCCACAAGGCCGATCTCGTGCTGATCTCGAAGATCGACCTGCTCCCGCACCTCCCCGACATCAGCGTCGGCCGGATCGTGGACGCCCTCCGGCACGTGATGCCGGACCCGCAGTATCTCGCGGTCTCGGGGCGCACCGGGCAGGGCATCGACGCCTGGGTGACGTGGCTCCACGAGCAGGAGCGCCGCGTGGCGCCGGGGCAGCGCGCCGGCGCGCCGGCGCACACGCATGTCTGAGTCGCTGACCGGCGTCCTCGCCCTCGCGGCGGTCATCGTCGGCTCGCTGCACACGCTCGCGCCGGACCACTGGGTGCCGTTTGTGGCGCTGTCCCGCGCGCAGGGCTGGTCCCGACGGCGCGCGATCGGGATCACCTCGCTCTGCGGCTTCGGTCACGTGACGGTCTCGGTCCTGCTGGGGGTGCTTGCCCTGGTGTTCGGCGTCGAGCTGCTCGACCTCGTGGGCCGGCGCATGGCGGCGGTCGCCGGCGTCCTCCTGATCGGCTTCGGCGTCGTCTACGCGGCACTCGCGGTGCGCCGCCTGGCGGGGGAGCGCTTCCACGGGCATCACCATCGCCACTACGATCACGTGCACGAGCCGTCGACGATGACGCCGTGGGCGCTGTTCCTGCTGTACTCCGCCGATCCCTGCGTCGCGCTGATTCCAATCCTGTTTGCCGCCGTGCCGCTCGGCATCGCGCGGACGGCGTTCATCGTCTGTGCCTACGAGGTGGCGACCATCGGGACGATGGTCGCGCTCGTGGTGCCCGCGACGGCCGCGGTGAAACGCGTCCGTCTCCCGTGGGCCGCGCGCTACGGCGATGCGGCCGCCGGCGCGGTCATCGCATCGGTGGGTGTGCTGGTCGTCATCCTCGGCTGGTAGGGGAGAAGTTCGTACGAAGCGTTTCCGCTGTCGAGCGCCGATACCGCGCCAGTGGCCATGTCGCGCAGCCTGGATGCCGCTGCCGGCCTTGTCCTGGACTCAGGATCGCGGCGATCAGCCCGGCGGTTTGCCTGATACCCCAGCGTCCGGCAGGGACGATGGAGATTCCGGAGCGTTTCGCCACGCGTCGCCTGCTGGTTCCGGCTCCCGCTTGGAGCCGCGCATCGACAGTTCCTCGAAGGTTTCCTGCGCCTGGTCGCAGCCGAACCGCAGCGTCATCGTCAGGTAGTCGAGAATCTGCTGGCGCATGCCCTCAGAGGCCGGATCGCGCCTGAGGATGCGCATGCAGATCAGGTTGAGCAACTCCACGGCCCCGCAGAATTCCTCGGCCTCGAATCCCTCTTCGAATCGGCGCGCCGCGAGATCGCGGCAGTAGCTCGTGAACACCGACTTGTCGCCGGTGCGGACGGCGTTGAACAGCTGCCGCACGATCAGCCGGTGGTTCCAGTCGTGCTCCGCGGCGGCCAGGCCCTGGTAGTTTGGAAACCGCTCCTGATGGTCGGGCCCGACGAGCGCGGCGTGAAACGCGGTGAGGATCTCCGGCTCGTGCTGCTGGAGGAGCCAGTAGATCTTCAGGTAGTCCGAGATCCACACCGCCTTCATCGCCGCCTGGTTCCGCGCGATCCACTCGTGCGGATCGGTTTTCAGGTTCTCGACGAGAAACGGGACGCGCCGGAGCAGTTCCAGGCGGGGACGGGGGCTCCAGCCGAGAAGCCGCCGGGTCACCGAGGAGTCCACCCGCATCTCCCGATCGATGTAGTGCGCCATCCAGGGCCGCTCGAACGGGCGCTGTCCGGTCACGCGCCCGAGCGCGTCGAGCACCCGGATCCCGCCCCGGCACAGCGCCTTGGGCACGTAGCGGGGCTCGCGGCGCTTGCCGTGATAGGCGAGCGTGGCCGTGCCGAACAGCTCCCGGTGTGAGACGGCGCCGTCGCTGCTGGCGATCAGCACTTCTCCCGGCGTGAGATCGCTTTCGCGTTCGAGGACCCGGCGCAGGAACGCGACCGCGTCGTGCACGTGGAGGTACGGCATGGCCGTCAGCCCCCGGCCGGCAACCACCTGGGCGTTCCAGAGCGACGACAACCACGTGTTCAGCTGCACGAAGAGCGGCGGGTATTCGCACCAGTCGGAGAACAGGGCCGCCAGCCGCACGACTGCGCTCGGAAACGCCTGCTGGTACTCGTTCAGCATGGCCTCGCCGAGGCACTTCGTGCGCGCGTAGACGTGCTGGCCGTCGGGCGGGCTCGACTCGGTCAGCGCGCGTCCGCCCGACGGGAATCTGCAGGCGGCCAGCGAGCTGGCGAAGATGAAGCGGCGCAGCGGCATGCCCGCGCAGAGGTCGAGCACGTTGCGCAGCCCGTGGACGTTGGTGCGCGTGTACTCCGGATGATCGAGGCCCGTGAAGTCGTAGTACGCGGCGAGATGCACGACATAGTCGGCGCCGCCGGTCTCGGCGATGGTGCGGAACGCGGCCTCCACCTGCGGGCGCTCGCCGATGTCCGCCTCCAGCCACGTGATGTTGGGGTCCTCCGGCACGCCGGCGCGGCGTTGCGATCGGCGCGCGATGCCGACGATCCGGTGGTCCCCCTTCAGCTGCTCCAGCAGGTGGCGCCCGACGAATCCGGACGCACCCGTGACGATCACCCGCGGTAATGCCATCGGCCACCATGTGTGCAAGGCCCGTGCTGACCCCGCTGGCCCGGGCCTGCCGGAAATCCGGCATCCCTCTCGGGACGACCCGTTTTTACACCCGGCATCCCCCTTGCGACGAATGCGCATATGGCGCTCAACGCGTGCGAGCTCGAAATCGATCTGTTCTGCCTGGGCTTGCGGGTCCCCGCCGAGCTGTCTCTGGACGGCGCTCGCGGGATCTCCCGCACGCGCGCCGGCCTTGGTTCCGGTTTGGAGATCGTGATCCGCTCGACGTCGTGGCTGAAGCGCGAGATCTGGATGAACGCACCCGTCGCGGAGCCCTTCGCGGCACGCTCGCCGTACGTGCTCGAGTCGAGCCCGGCAGGCGGCTATTCCGTGCATGACGACCGTGACGGCCACCGCTACCGCGTGGACCTGCCCCCGGCGCCGGCGTGGTACCGGCGTCACACGTCCCGCGACGTGCCGATGTCGCGCATCGGCGTGATGCAGGGCACCTACCTCGGCATCTACATCAATCCCGTCTGCGCGTTCTGGAATTACCGCCCCGCGCTGAACTGCGGCTTCTGCACGACCGGCCAGAACGTGGGCGGCCACGAAGCCGCGGTCAAGACGGTCGACGACGTCGTCGAGACGTGTCACGCGGCGAAAGGTGCGGGCGTCACCTTCGTGCACTTCAACGGCGGCTTCCAGGGCACGCGCGGCCTGCGCGCGGCGGAGCCGTACGTGAAGGCCGTGAAGGAGAAGGTGGGGCTGCTCGTCGGCCTGCAGCTCACGCCGGAGCGCGACTTCACCGCGTACGATCGGCTCATCGATCTCGGCGTCGACCACTTTTCGTTCTGCCTGGAGCTGTTCGACCCGGAGTGGTTCGCGCGCGTCTGCCCGGGCAAGGCGCAAGTGCTCGGACAGAACCTGTTCCTCGAGGCGATGGACTACTGCGCGGCGCGGATGCCGCGCGGCGCCGTGTCGGGGGAGATCATCGCCGGCATCGAGCCGATCGCGAACACGCTGGCGGCCATCGAGCGCATCACCTCGGTGGGGGCGTTTCCCACCGTGTGCGTGTTCCGTCCGACGGTGGGATCCGACATGGAGGACTGGCCACCGCCGGCCTACGACGACATGCGGCGCGTGCTGGCGGCCGTGTACGACGCCTGTCGTCGCCACCGCGTCCCGATCGGCCTCGCGCCGAACATCGAGGTGAGCCTGGTCGTGAACCCCGATGACGCGGCGCTGCTCGCGCCGCGGACGGCGGCGATGTTCGCATACGAGGCGTGGCGGCGCGTGGCGCGGCTCGCGGCGCGGCCGGTGTTCGCGCGGCGCATGCGGCCCCGGGGGGGCACGCGCCCATCGGCCAGCGCACGGTAATTCCGGAGGCACCATGGTAGACAGAGAAAAAGTACTGACCGTCCTGACCCGCCGGTTCCCTGACGCGAGGCCCGATCAGGTCGCCGCCGCCGCGAATGCCATCGTCGGGCTCGAGGACGAGTGGGAGGACGTGACCGAAGTGGCGCAGCCGGGTGGCCGGGCTGATGAGGTCCGCGTCTTCAGTCGCCGGACAGCCGGCGGCGGCAGGTGACAACATTCCCCGGCCGTGACAGAATGCAGCCGGTCCTTCGCAATAGCCGCCGGAACGCGCCTGACGCCGCTGATAGTCCCCGCCTGGCCACTCGGTTGACCATGAGCCCAGTCGGCTTGGCATTGAATGAGCGTTTCGAGATGGTGTGCCGGAGCGAGCTCGTGCGTCTCCGGCGGAAGACCGCGTCACTCAGCCCCGAAGATCGGGCCAGCGTCGATGCGCTGACGCTCGAGTTGGCCCGGCGGCTTGCGGTTCGTCTGGACGCTGCGCTCCAGGGACCAGGCAGTGCGGGCCTCGCGCCCGTCCTGATGCGCCTGTTCGCCGTCTCGCCACCTGCTTTGGAGGAACGCTTATGAAACGTGTGTTGATTGGAACCCTTGCGGCGCTCGCGCTGGCGGCGTTCGCTGCCCCGGCGTCAGCTCAAGACGCGAGACTGGACAAGGGCGCGAAGGTCTACGCCGAACAGAAATGCATGATGTGCCATTCGATCGCCGGCAAGGGGAACGCCAAAGGGGCGCTGGACGAGGTGGGCACGAAATTGACGGCCGAGGAAATCCGCCAGTGGATGGTGGATCCGGTTGCCATGACGGCCAAGCACAAGGCGGTCCGCAAGCCCCCGATGCCCGCGAAGTTCAGCGCGCTGCCGAAGGACGATCTGGACGCGCTCGTCGCGTACCTGTCCTCGCTGAAGAAAAAGTAGACGCACCGGCGCCGGTCATCGAGCGCTCCACTGACTCGCGGACCACGCGGAGGGCACGATGAAGAGCCGAGGCGCGATCGCCACACTGATCCTGATCTGGGGGCTCGCGCTGACGATGTCGGCGCGGGCGCCGCAACCCGCGCCCCCGTCGCGGCCGGTTGCGCGCGCCGCGGCGCCTGCCGCCGCGCCCACCCCCGCGCCCACCGCGGAGGACTGCTTCACCTGTCACGAGGACGCCGAGCTGAAACGGGCCAACGGCACCGCCGTGACGGTCAGCAAGCCGGCCTTCACCGCCTCGGTGCACGGCCCGCTCGCGTGCGTCGACTGCCACGCGGACCTCGCGAAGGCGGAGCTTCCGCACCCCGAGACACTGGCGAAGGTCGACTGCGCGTCGTGTCACGCCGAACCGGCGGCGCTCTACAAGCAGAGCGTCCATGCCGCCGCGCGCGCGGGCGGCAACACCGTCGCTGCCTCCTGCGCGAGTTGTCACGGCATCCACGATATCCGCGGCGGCAAGGACCCGCAGTCGCGCACCTACCACCTCAACATCGCGGCGACCTGCGCCGCGTGCCACGGCAACCAGGACGTCATCCTCAAGGGGCGCATCGGCAGCGGCGACGTGGCGTCCCCGTTCGCCGACAGCATTCACGGCCAGGCGCTCAGCCGGAGCGGGCTCCTGGTGGCGCCGACGTGCAGCAACTGCCATGGGCCCCACGACATCCGGAAGAAATCGGATCCGGCGAGCCGCGTCGCCCTGGCCAACGTCCCGGCGACGTGCGGGGCGTGCCACGAAGGCATCTCGAACCAGTTTGCCGGCAGCGTGCACGCCACGGTGCTGGCGAGGGGGCTCGGCGGGGTGCCCGCGTGCCAGACCTGCCACACGTCGCACGCCATCCAGCAGGCCGGCAATCCGCGGTGGCAGCTCACCGTGGTGAACCAGTGCGGCTCGTGCCACGAGGACAAGCTGAAGACCTATCGGGACACGTTTCACGGACAGGTGACCAACCTCGGGTTCCGCACGGTGGCGGCGTGCGCGGATTGCCACGGCAATCACCGGATCCTGCCGGCGCGCGATCCGGCGTCGCCGATCCACCCCACGAACCTGGTCGCCACCTGCGGGAAGTGCCACACGAACGCGAGCGCGAATTTCGTGAAGTACGACCCGCACGCCGACAAGGGGAACCGGGAGCGGAACGCCGCGTTGTACTTCGCGGCGAAATCGATGAAGTTCCTCCTGTTCGGCACGTTTGGATTCTTCGGCCTGCACACGGTGTTGTGGCTGCTGCGAGGGCTCCAGGAGGGCCGGACCGCGCCGCCGGCGAAACCCCCGAGGGAGCCCGAGGAGAAGCCCGAGGGAGAAGAGAAGATTGATGAGTGAGCTCGCCCCCGACGCCGCACCCGAGCGGCACGTGCTGCGGTTCGACCGCCTCGATCGGACGCTCCACGGGTTCCTGATGCTCAGCTTTCTGGGCCTGGCGGCGACCGGCCTGCCGGTGCTGTTCAGCGACGCCCCGTGGGCGCCGCGCATGGCGCGGGTGCTCGGTGGCTACACCGTCGTCCACCTGATGCACCGCGTGTTCGCGACGGTCATGATCGGGGTGTTCTCCGTGCACGTGTGGCGCCTCGTCACGCGCGTGGCCATCCGAAAGGACTACGGCATCTTCTGGGGGCCGCGATCGATGGTCCCCCAGCCGAAGGATCTCGCCGACATGTACGGCCACTTCCGATGGTTCCTGGGGCTCGGCCCCAGGCCGGCGTTCGACCGGTTCGCGTACTGGGAGAAGTTCGACTACTGGGCGGTGTTCTGGGGGATGGCGATCATCGGCGGGTCCGGCCTGATGCTGTGGTTCCCCGAGGCGTTCGCGCGCGTGCTGCCAGGCTGGGTCTTCAACATCGCGCTGCTGGTGCACGCCGAAGAGGCGCTGCTGGCCGCCGGTTTCATCTTCACCATCCACTTCTTCAACAGCCACCTGCGGCCCGAGAAGTTCCCGATGGACATGGTCATCTTCACCGGCCGCGTGACGGAGCGGGAGCTGCAGGTGGAGCGGCCGGCGGAATACGCGCGGCTGGCGGCGGCCGGGCCGCTGCCGGATGCGGGGCCTCCCTCCGCCCGCGTGTGGATGGCCGGCCGCGTGATAGGCTCCGCCGCAGTGATTCTCGGCCTGGCGCTCGTCGGATTGATCCTCTACGCGGTAGCCCCTCACCTATGAAACGACACCCCCTGTCCGTCGCCGGCGTGGCGATTGTCACGCTCAGCGCCGTGATGTTCCTGTTCGTGCTGCTGCTCGACGTGTTCGGGCTGCACACCAACCCGTATCTGGGCATCGTTTTTTTCCTGATCCTGCCGATGATTTTCATTGGCGGGCTGCTGCTGATCCCGCTCGGTATCTATTTCGAGCGCCGCCGCACGGCCAAAGGTCTCGCGCCGCGCGGCTGGCCACGGCTCGACCTGAACGATCCCGTCCACCGGCGCGGCGTCCTCGCCGTCGCGGCGCTCACGCTGGTGAACGTGATGATCGTCTCCCTCGCCGCTTACCGCGGCCTGGAGTTCATGGACTCGCCGCAGTTCTGCGGTCAGGTGTGCCACACCGTCATGGAGCCGGAGTTCGTCGCGTACCAGGAAGGGCCGCATTCCCGCGTGCGCTGCGTGGACTGTCACATCGGCCCCGGGGCGCCGTGGTTCGTGAAGGCCAAACTGGACGGCACCCGGCAGGTGCTCGCGGTCATGCGCGGCACCTACTCGAAGCCGATCGGCACCCCGGTGCACAACCTGCGTCCGGCGCGCGACACCTGCGAGCAGTGCCACTGGCCCGAGAAGTTCCACGGCGACAAGGTCGAAGTCATCCGCGAGTACGGGAACGACGAGAAGAACACCGAGTCGGTCACGCGCCTCCTGGTGCACGTCGGCGGCGGCAGCGAGCTCCTCGGCACCGCGTCGGGTATTCACTGGCACATGAACGTCGCCAACGAGATCGACTACATCGCGACCGACGAGAAGCGGCAGATCATCCCGTACGTGCGCATGAAGGATCGGCATGGCACCGTGCGCGAGTTCCGGGCGCCCGGCGTGACCGACGAACAGATCGCAAAAGGGGAGCGGCGGCGGATGGATTGCGTGGACTGCCACAACCGCCCCAGCCACCCCTTTTCGGCATCACCCCAGCGCGCAGTGGACGAGGCGATTGCGCGCGGGGAGATTCCGCGCTCGCTCCCGTTCGCGCGCCGGGAGACCGTCGAGGCGCTGAAGGTGGGGTACGCCACCCGCGCCGACGCGGAACGGGACATCGCGACGCGCATCCGGACCTTCTACGGCCAGAACTACGCCTCGCTGGTCCCCTCGCACGGCACCCAGATCGACCAGACCGTCCTCACCGCTCAGCGGCTCTACGCGCGCAACGTGTTTCCGGGAATGAAAGTGACCTGGGGCACGCACGAGAACAACCTCGGGCACACCGACGCGCCGGGCTGTTTCCGTTGCCACGACGATCAGCACAAGACCGCCGACGGCCGCGTGATCAAGCAGGACTGCGACCTCTGTCACGACCTGCAGTAAGAAGGTCAGGCAGCGGGACGATCACGACGGCTCACGGCTCATCACGAAGTGTTCGTGGCCCTGGTGAGCTTCGTATGATTTCCGTGTGACGGGCTCAGCCCTCCGCGGTCAGCGTGATCGCATTGGAGACGCCCCGCACGCCGGCGAGATACTTCACCGCGTTCTCCGCTGCGGCGCGCTGGTGCATCCAGTGGACGGTGCCGCCGAGCGTGATGAAGCCGTCGCTCACGACCGCCTGCACCCCCTCGGGAATGGCCACGTTGTTGCGCAGCCGGTGCAGCGCGTCCCGTGCGATATCGGTGTCGGTGCGCTCGTTGGGCGTCTTCACGTGGAGATCGCTCGCCACGCTCCTGACGCCGCGCACGAGCATGACGGCGCGCTCCGCGGCCACTTTCATCGCCAGCGAGTCCACCCGGCCCGTCAGCGTGACCACGCCGTCCTCGGCGGCCACGCCGATCTCCCACTCGTGGACGGCGGGATCCCGATCGATTGCGGCCAGCGCCGCGTCGCGCAGAATCTCACACCCCGGGGGGGCCACTGCATAGACCATGGTCGTCTCCTTCTGACTGTATGGCCCCGCTATCGCAAGGGGGCTGCCATCGCGGCCCCCCATGGAAACCCGCGCCGATCTCGCCGGCCCGCCGGGAACCCGTAAACGAGGGTCCCGCGCGTCGGCAAGCTGTGGTACGGTGCGGGTTCGCATGGCCTCCGCGCCCTCGCGGCTGATCCTGGCGTCCGCGTCCCCCCGCCGCGCCGAGCTCCTCACGTGGGCCGGCTATGCGTTCACGGTCGAACACGCCAACGTGGATGAGTCGGTCTGGCCGGCGGAAGAGCCGGCGAACTACGTGCTCCGTGTCGCGCGGGCCAAAGCCCATGCAGTCGCCGCGAGGTGCCGGGAATCCGGCAGCACGGTCCTGGCGGCTGATACGACCGTCGTCGCCGGCGGTGAAATCCTCGCAAAACCGGCCGACCGGGACGACGCCGTTCGCATGCTGAAACGGCTTGCGGGCGTGGTCCATGAGGTCCTGACGGGCGTGGTGGTCGTCTCCAGGGGCCAGGAAATGGCCGAGGTGGTGCGGACCCGGGTACACCTTTTGCCCCTCAGTCCGGAAGAGATTTCCTGGTACGTCGATACGGGTGAGCCGGACGGGAAAGCCGGCGCCTATGGCATCCAGGGCCGGGCGGCGCGGTTCGTGGACTGGATCGAAGGGTCCTGGTCGAACGTGGTCGGGCTGCCGGTCGCGACCGTAGAACAGATGCTCAAGAGACTTGGCGCGTAGTATCCTGCAGAGGGCAGCACGCGGCTGCAACTCCTTATGACAACAAAAGCTATCAAGATTCTCGTGACTTGTGCCGTCCTGGTCGCCGCGCTCGGGGGCCTGATGTATACCACCCTCGCCGAGGGCACCGAATACTACATCCACGTCGACGAAGTGATGCAGGATCCGGAGGCCTGGAAGGGGAAGCGGCTGCAGCTCCACGGCTTTGTCTCCGACCTCCGCCAGCGGCCCAATTCGCTCGACTACAAGTTCCACGTGCAGTTCAACGGGCAGACGATCGCCGCGAGCTATACCGGGGTGGTGCCCGACACCTTCAAGAACGAGTCGGAAGTGGTGCTCAAGGGGCAGCTGCATCCGGACGGCTTCGTGGTGGCTGCCAACGGCGTGATGGCGAAATGCCCGTCGAAGTACAACGCGCAGACCCCGCGAACGGCGGGAAGCTAGATGCCTGCGCTCGGTTCTTTCATTCTCCTCGCCACCTTCGTGGTGGCGAGCTACGCGCTGGCCGCGTCGGTCGCGGGCGGACGGCGCCGCTCGCGCGCCCTCATCGAGAGCGGCATCAGCGCGTTCTACATGACGGCCGCGCTCATGGCGGTGGGGTCGGGCGTCATCATCCACGCGTTCGTCACCGACAACTACGCGATCAAGTACGTGCAGCGCTACTCGGACGCCGCGCAGCCGCTGGTCTACAAGATCACGTCGTACTGGGGCGGCCTCGACGGCTCGATCATGTTCTGGGTGCTCCTCCTGTCGGTGTTCGGCACGATTGCCGTGGCCACCAACCGTGAGCGCCACCGGGAGCTGATCCCCTGGGTCGTCGCCATCATCTCGGCGGTGGAGATGTTCTTCATCTTCATCATGGTGGTGCACAACAACCCGTTCGACACCTTCGTGGCGGCCGCGCCCGCCGACGGCAAGGGGCTCAATCCGCTCCTCCAGAACTTCTACATGGCCATCCATCCCCCGTCGCTGTACACGGGTTTCGTGGCCATGACGATTCCCTACGCGTTCGGCATGGCCGCGCTCATCACCGGGCACCTCGACGACGCGTGGCTGCGCGCGGTGCGGCGCTGGACGATGATCGGCTGGCTCTTCCTGACCTTCGGCCTGACGCTCGGCATGCTCTGGGCGTACGAGGAGCTGGGCTGGGGCGGCTTCTGGGGATGGGACCCGGTCGAGAACGCGGGCCTGCTGCCGTGGTTCACGGCGACGGCGTTCCTGCACTCCGTGCTCGTCCAGGAGCGCCGCGGCATGCTGCGCGTCTGGAACGTGACGCTCGTCATCACCACCTTCTTCCTGACGATCTTCGGCACCTTCATGACGCGGTCGGGCGTCGTGCAGTCGGTGCACGCGTTCGGCGAGGACCCCTGGCTCGCCAAGCTGTTCGCCGGCTTCATGGTGCTCATCGTCACCTTCAGCTTCGGCTGGGTCATCTACCGCCTGCCGCTGCTGAAGTCGCGGCACGAGCTCGATTCGTGGGTCTCACGGGAGGCCGCGTTCCTCGCCAACAACTGGATCCTGCTGTTCTCGGCGTTCTTCGTCCTGTTCGCGACGATGTTCCCGACGCTGAGCGAGGCCGTCCGCGGCCAGCGGCTCACCGTCGGCCCGCCGTTCTTCAACATGTGGATGCGCCCGATCGGCCTCGCGCTGCTGGTGCTCACGGGCATCGCGCCGCTGCTCGCGTGGCGCAAGTCCACGTTCACGAACCTCGTCCACAGTTTCACCTGGCCGGTCGCGGCCGGGATGGTGACCGGCGCGGCGGTCGTCGCGCTGGGGCTCCGCGTGTGGTCGTCGGGCATCTGTTTCGCGTTGTGCGCGTTTGTCGGCGCCACTCTCCTGCAGGAGTTCATCCGTGGCGCGCAGGTGCGCCGCGGCGCCTCCGGGTCGGACATCGTCACCGCGATGGTCGGCCTCGTGGCGCGACAGCAGCGGCGCTACGGCGGCTACATCGTGCACCTCGGGATCGTGCTGATGTTCCTGGGCTTCGCCGGGCAGGGATACAAGCTCGAAGAGAACATGAAGCTGAACCCCGGCCAGCAGGGCACGGTCGGGCAATTCACCGTGCGCCAGGACTCGATCAGCGTCACGAGCGACGATCAGAAGCAGATGATCACCGGGCACGTCACCGTGCTGCGCGGCGGCCGGGAGATCGCGCAGATGACGCCGGCGCGCTGGTTCTTCGCCAAGCACGAGGACCAGCCGACGACCGAGGTGGCTATCCGCCGCGCCGCCGGCGAGGATCTCTACATCGTGCTCGCGGCCTACGACGTGGCGACGCAGAACGCCACCTACTCGGTCACGGTCAATCCGCTCGTGAACTGGATCTGGCTCGGCTTCGGCGTACTCGCGATCGGCACCGGCATCGCGCTCCTTCCCGAGCGTGCGTTCGCCCTGGCCGGCGCCAGGGTTCCGGAGGGGGCGGTGACCTCCACGCTGGTCCTGCTCGCGCTGCTGCTCCCCGGGATCGCGGGGGCACAGACCGTCGTTCCGCGCAGCGAGCTCCGCCGCCAGCTCGAAGCGGAGATCATGTGCAAATGCGGCGGCTGCATGGCGCCGATGAACAACTGCCCGATGGGCCCCGGCTGTCACGGGTTGAAGGAGCAGAGCGCGAAGCTCGACGCGTACCTCGCCAAGGGCATGACGCGCGACGAGGTCAAGGCGGCGTTCGTGGCGGATCACGGCGGACAGGACATCCTGGCCGCGCCGATCGATGAAGGCTTCAACCGCCTCGCATGGGCGCTGCCGTATGTCGCCGGGGCGACCGGCTTCGCGCTCGTGGGCCTGGCGGCGCGGCGCTGGGCGCGCCGCCAGGAAGACACGCCCGCCGCCCCGGCAGTTCCCGAGGAGGACGCGCTTCGCGCGCGGCTGGACGATGAGCTCAGAGACCTCGACTAACGACGGCTTCCACGTCAATCATTTCTTCGTCCTCATGTCCCTGCTCGCCGCGACCGTCGCGGTCGTCATGGCACGCCAGAGCGCGCCGGAACACCTGATCCTGATCAGCCTCACGATCGGCGCCGCGGGCCTCGCGGGGCTCTGCTTCTACCGCACGCTCGCGCCGCTCGTGGCGCCGCACGCCGACGTCGAGCGCCAGGCGCTCAGCGCCCGCGCGCGCGTCGATCTCGAACGCGAGAAGGCGCTGACGCTGCGGTCCATCAAGGAACTGGAGTTCGATCGCGCGATGGGGAAGGTTTCCCCCTCCGACTTCGAGGAGATGGCCGGCCGCCTCCGCGCCCGCGCGGTCGGGATCATGAAACAGCTCGACGCGGGGGTGTCCGCGTACCGCGCGCTGATCGAGAAGGAGCTGGCGGCGCGCGTGGGCAGCACACAGGTTGGACAGACGCCCGACCTGGGGGGCGGACCCACGGGGGACCGGCTCACGGGAACGCCCACACGTGCACCGGGTGTGTGCGCCTGCGGGGTTTCGAACGACGCCGATGCCCGCTTCTGCAAGTCTTGCGGCGCGAAGCTGAGGGCGGCGTGAACCTGAAACGGGCTGCCGGCTTCGTGATTTGTCTGGCCGTTGTGGGCTTGACGCTGCGGTCCGCCGCGGCGCAGGCACCCTCTGCCGGCCAGGGCGCCCAGATGCCCGATCCCAAGGCCATGTCCGGCATGCCGCTGCCGGTGCCGGACATTCCGGTTGGCACCGTGACGGCCCGCGTCGTCCGCGGCGCGCTGACCAATCCCCTCGCCGGCCAGAGCGTCGAGCTGACGGTCGCCGGCGGCGCGCCGAAAACCGCGACAACCGACGATGCCGGCCGCGCCAGCTTCATCGGTCTCGCGCCCGGGACCCGCGGCAAGGTGGTGGTGGTGGTCGACGGCGAGCGGGTCGAGTCCCAGGACTTCGACGTGCCGGCGGCCGGCGGGATCCGCGTCATGCTCGTCGCGACCGACGCCGCCATCGAACAGAAGTCCGCGGCCGATCGCAAGCTGGCCGCCGGGCCGGCGGTCACGGGCGCGGTCGTGTTCGGCGACCAGAGCCGCATCGTGATCGAGGTGGGGGACGACGCGCTGAACGTCTTCTACATCCTGCAAATCGTGAACACGGCGAAGCGTCCCGTGACGACGAGCGCCCCGCTCGTGTTCGACCTGCCGGCCGGAGCCGCCGGCGCGGGAGTGCTCGAAGGCTCCGCCCCGAACGCCGTCGCCGCCGGCAGCCGCGTCACCCTCACCGGCCCATTCGCTCCGGGGAATACGCTCGTGCAGTTCGCCTACTCGGTGCCCCTCGGGAGCAGTGAGATCGTTCTGGCGCAGCGGCTGCCCGCGCCGATCACGCAGCTGTCGGTGATGGCGCAGAAGGTCGGCGGCATGCAGTTGTTGTCCCCGCAGTTCACAGAACGGCGGGAGTCGGTGGCCGACGGCCAGCATTACATCCTCGGGCAGGGCGGCGCGGTGAAGGCGGGCGATCTGGTGACGCTGACGCTCACGGGGCTGCCGCACCGGACCGTCTGGCCGCGATATGTCGCGCTGCTCCTGTCGGGCATCATCCTGGCGGCAGGCGCCTGGGGGGCGACGCGCGGGAGCGCCACGCCCCACCAGAACGCGCGGCGCGGGCAGCTCAACGCGCGCCGCGACAAGCTCTTCGCGGAGCTGGCGGGCCTCGAGGCCCAGCGGCGGAAGGGGACGGTTGACGCGCCGGCGTATGCCTCCAGGCGCGCCGATCTCGTGACCTCCCTCGAGGACCTGTACGCCGAGCTCGAATAATCCCGTGCCCGTCGATTTCACGGCGGTGCGCATCGTCGAGGTCAGCCGGACGTTCGGCCGCCGCCGCGCGCTGAACCGGGTGTCGCTGACGCTCGAGGCGGGGACGATCACCGCGCTCCTCGGGCACAACGGCGCCGGCAAGTCGACCCTGCTCTCGATCGCCGCGACGCTCCTGCGGCCGACCAGCGGTCGCGTGGAGTACGGAGACCGCGATGCCGCCGCCGGAGGGGCCGCCCTGCGCGCGCGCATCGGCCTGCTGGGCCACGATCTCTATCTCTACGCGGAGCTGACGGCCGCCGAGAACCTCCGCTTCTTCGCGAACGTGTACTCGCTGGACACCGTCGAGACGCGCGTCGACGCGTCACTGGATCGGGCCGGCCTGTCCGAGCGGCGCGACGACATCGTGGCCGGCTTCTCGCGGGGGATGCGCCAGCGCCTGGCGCTCGAGCGGGCGCTGATCCACGAGCCGCGTCTCCTGCTGCTCGACGAGCCGTTCACCGGCCTCGACGAAGCCGCGAGGGAGGCGCTCCGCGTCAGGCTGCGCGCGGCCCGTCAGGCGGGGGCCATCGTGCTGCTGACGACGCACGACACGGCGGCGATCGAGGGGCTGACCGATGCCGCAGTATCGCTCGTGGACGGGCGGCTGGCGGCGTGAGGGGCTTTCTGAAGGCGATCTGGGTCGTGACGCGGAAGGACCTGCTGATCGAGACGCGCACCCGCGAGATCCTGCTGACCACGGTGTTCTTCGCGCTGGCCTGCGTGCTGGTGTTCGCGTTCGGATTCGTGCGGGAGGGGCGTCCGGTGCAGGACGCGGCGGCCGGCATCCTGTGGATCGCGATTGCCTTTTCCGGCACGCTGGCGCTCGGGCGCGCCTTCGAGCGCGAGCGGCAGGGAGAAACCCTGCGCGCGCTTCTCATCTCGCCGATCGACCGGTCGGCGCTCTATCTCGGGAAGCTGTGCGGGATCCTGGTCTTGCTGGCGGCCGTCGAGGTGCTGATCGTGCCGCTCGTCGCGCTGATGTTCCAGGCCCCGCTGTTCGACCACGCGCTGCTGATGCTCGGGTTGCTCGCGGCGGGCACGCTCGGCTTCACGGCCGTCGGCACGCTGTTCGCGGCGATGCTCGTCCGCGCGCGCAGCCGGGACGTGATGCTCCCGGTGCTCTTGTATCCGATCACCGTCCCGGTCATCATTGCCGGCGTCCGCGGGACCGCCGCGCTGCTGCAGCCGGAGGCCGACCTCCCGATGGCCCGGGCATGGCTCTCGATGCTCGTGTTCTTCGACGTGGTATTCGTGACGCTCGCGCTCTGGACCTTCGAGCCCGTGATGACGGAATAGACATGAAGAAACTCTTCGCTCCGCTGTCGATCGTTGCCGCGGCGATGTTCGTCTACGCGCCGTTCCTGATCCTGAACGCGCCGTACGAGGCGACGATGGGACTCGTCCAGAAGATCTTCTACTTCCACGCCGCGTGCGGCATGGCGATGTTCCTGGCGGCGTTCGTCAGCGGCATCGGGAGCGGCATCTTCCTGTTCGCGCGCAAGCCGTGGGCGGACCGGCTGGCCGTCGCGGGCGCCGAGCTGACGATCATGATCGGCTTGATCGTCCTCGTCACCGGGCCGCTCTGGGCGCGCAAGGCGTGGGGCGTGTGGTGGCAGTGGGACGCGCGGCTCACCTCCACCCTCGTCATGTGGCTCATCTTCAACGCCTACCTGCTGCTGCGCCGGTACGGCGGGCCGGGCTCCGATCGGCTGGCCGCGGCCGTCGCCCTCTTCGGCATGGCGAACGTGCCGTTCGTGTACTGGTCGGTGAACGTGTGGCGGACCCTGCACCCGAAGACGTCGGTCATCCCGTCGCTCGTGCCGGGCATGAGAGGGCCGTTCTGGTTCTGTGTGGTGGCGTTCCTGCTCGTGTCCGCACTGATCCTGGTGGTCAGGGTCGAGCTCGAAAAGCGGCGGCAGGAGCTCGACGAGTTGTACCTGGCGGCGGAAGAATAATCAGGCCGGAGAGAACCATGAAACGCATCGCGAAAGTGCTACTGATCCTCGTGCTGCTCGGCGCGCCGCTGTACGCGCAGGTGCCGGTGCCGAAGGCGCCGCAAGGCGCGGCGCAGGACGGGTTCGTCCCGGTGGACTCGCCGATCGACGCGGACGACACCATGCCGGCGCCGCGTCTGGTGGCGATTGCCTACGGCTTCATCTGGGTCGTGCTGTTCGGCTACCTGTGGTCCGTCCGCAGCCGCCTGGCCAAAGTCGAGCACGAGATGGGGGTCGTCAGCCGCCGGCTGTCGTCCGGGGGGAAGTAGCCCATGGATTTCGCCACCATGTCGTCGGTGCACTTCATCCTGATCCCCGCAGTACTGCTGATCGGGATGGT
>JANOJK010000543.1:0-1613 GCA_031408165.1 Acidobacteriota bacterium
GCCGGCTCTCAAGCTGGCGGCATTAAGGTTCACGTCGATCTCCGACGCGATTTGATCGATGATGAATGCGTGGAAGACAGCCGCGCCGCCTCACCCGCGCTCGGCGTTCGGCTGACTTCGCGCGAGATGCTGGTGCACGGATCCAACCGCGACCGAGCCCTCGCCCACCGCTTCGGCTACGCGTTTGATGGAGCCGTGGCGCACGTCACCCACCGCGAACACGCCGGGAATGCTGGTTTCGAAGGGCAAGGGTGGTCGGTCGGTCGCACACGCGTCGGGTGGCACGTCGCGACCCGTGAGTACGAAGCCACGATCGTCGCGACGGATCGACGGGCCGAGCCAGTCCGTGCGCGCTTCAGCTCCGATCATCACGAACACGGCGGTTGACGGGATGGTTTCACGTCGGGCCTCCGCATTCTCGAGCTCGAGCGCGGCGACCCGTCCCGTTCCGTGGCCTTCGACGATACGACTTCTCAGCCGCACATCGATGTTCGACGTCACCTGAATCTGACGCACGAGGTAATCCGACATGCCCGCTTCGAGCGTCGCGCCGCGCACGATCAGCGTGACCTGGCTCGCGAACCGCGAGAGGTGGAGGGCGGCCTGCCCCGCCGAATTGGCCCCCCCTACCACGCATACCGGTTCCCCTGCGAGAGCGGACCCTTCGGTCCCGGCGGCCCCGTAGAAAAGTCCCGCGCCGGCCCACCGATCGAGTGATGGAACGCCGAGTCTCCTGTACTCGACCCCTGACGCGAGGATCACCGCACGCCCGAGCACGTCATCTCCACCGGACAATGTGACCGCGTTCACACCATTGCGTGAGGCGAGTCCGATCGCGCGTTGAGTAAAGACGAACTCGGCGCCGAACAGCAGCGCCTGCTCCCACGCGCGGAACACGAGGTCGCCCCCACTGATTCCGCGCGGGAATCCCAGGTAGTTGCGGATCATGGAGCTGGTCCCGGCCTGCCCGCCGATCGCGCGATCCTCGACAACTATCGTGCGAAGCCCCTCGGACGCGCCGTACAAAGCGGCGGCCAAACCCGCCGGCCCGGCTCCCACGATGACAAGGTCGTGGACCTGCGACGAAGGCCGCGTGTTCACGCCAAGCGCGTGCGCGATGTCGACGGTGGTGGGCTGATGGACCACGGAGCCGTCGTGGAGGATCGCCGCCGGCAATCGCGCGACGTCGACGCGGTGCGCGGCAATCAGCTCGCGTCCGCGCTCGGAGTCCGACGGATAGAAGCCATGGGGAATCGTGTTGCGATACATGATCTCGCGTAGCTCATGGCTGCGCGGCGACCATTGATCGCCCACGATGCGCAACACCTCGTGATGGCGGCCATGGAGCCGGGTCCACGTGCTGAGCACCTCCTGGACTCGAAGGTACAGCCATTCCTCGGGCGAGAAGCCTCCCTTCCCGACCCAGACGGCGATCCGGTTGAGCGCGGTGGCGCGCCGCAAGGCCGCGAGCGAGTCGAACGGGATGCGAGTGCCGTGCCGGTCCATCGCCACGAGCAGCACACGCCTCGCATCGGGATGGATCACATGAGCGCGCTCGAGAAACGTGACGCCGCCCTCGTCGCCGGTCAAGGCAAGGTCCGCCGCGACCAGGG
>JANOJK010000544.1:0-3648 GCA_031408165.1 Acidobacteriota bacterium
GCGGTGGCCTTCGATCCCGCGACGCGCCGGATGGCGGTCGGCAGCTACAAATCGGTGCACCTCATGGCGCTCGCCGACCGCAAATGGACCGGGACGCTCACGGGCCATGCCGATCTCGTACGCGCGCTCGCCTTTTCGCCAGACGGGCGGCGTCTCGCCGTCGCGGGGGGACCGTCGGGCCGCTTCGGCGAAATCAAGATCTGGGATGTCCAGGCGGCGCCGGCGCTCGTGTCCACGATCCAGGGGCACACCGACACGATCCTCGCCGTCGCGTTCTCCCCCGACGGCGCCACGATCGCCAGCGCGGGCTACGACAAGCTGGTCAAGCTCTGGGAGGTGTCCACCGGGAAGCTGGTCGCCACGCTGAAGGAGCACTCGGACGCGGTCTATGCAGTGGCCTTCATGCCCGGCGGCCGTCAACTGGTGTCTGCCGCGGGCGACCGGACGCTGAAAATCTGGGATGTCGCGGCGGGCAAGCGTGTCGTCACGATGAGCGACGCGCTCGATGCGCTCTACGCCGTCGCGGTGCATCCGTCCGGATCGCACATCGCCGCCGCCGGCGCCGACAGGATGATCCGGACGTGGTCGACGACCGGAAGCCTCGTCGCCTCCACGTTCTCGCACGCCGATGCCGTGCTTCGCCTGACGTATTCGCCCGATGGCTCGGCCCTGGTCTCGGCCGGCGCCGACCGGATCATCAAAGTGTGGGACGCCGTCACGTTGCGTGAAACGCAGCGCCTCGAGGCGCAGCCGGACTGGATCATGGGGCTCGCCCTCAGCACCGACGGGAGGTGGCTGGCGGCCGGCCGTTACGACGGTACACTCGGGCTCTATGCGCTGCCCGCGGCCGGGCCCGGGGAACAGTTCGTGGTGCCGCGCTGACCGCTCACGAGTAAGGAGAACTGCCGTGCGATACACCCTGCCGTCCGTCATGGGCGTCCTGCTCGCCCTTGCCGCCACCGCGCCGGCCACCGCCCAGACGGCGCCGCCGACGCTGGAGAACGTCAGCCCCACCGGCGCGCAGCGCGGCGCCCGCGTCACCGTGGAGATTCAAGGCACGAACCTCAGCGGCGCGACGCGCCTCGTCTTCAGCGAGCCCGGGTTCTCGTCGAGCATCAGCGCCATCAAAGAGATGCCAATCGAACCGCCGGTGATGGCGAAAGGGGTCGTTCGCACCGACGCGCCGATCGACGACAAGGCGAAAAAGTACGCCGTCACGGCGCTCGTGACGATTGCGGCCGAAGTCCCGCACGGAGTGCACGCCTTCCGTCTGTACACGCCGCTCGGGGTGTCGAACCTGTTGCGCTTCGCCGTGAGCTCGCTGCCGGAGCGCACGGAACACGAGCCCAACGGACCCGATGCCCCGCAGACGGTGACGCTGCCGGCCGCGCTCGTCGGCGCGCTCGGCCGCGCGGGAGACATCGACGCGTACGCGTTTCGGGCGCGCGCCGGCGAGGAGATGGTCTTTCAGGTCGTGGCGCGCCCGCTCGGGTCGCGCCTCGACAGCGTCCTCCGCCTCCTCGACGCCAAGGGCACGGTGATCGCGCAGAACAACGATGTCGATCTGGCCCGCGACTCGGTCCTGACGTGGCGCTTCGCCGACGCGGGCGCCTACGTGGTGACGATGGAGGATGTGGAGCACGGCGGCGGCAAGAACGGCTACGCCTATCGCATCTACGCGGGCGCGCTGCCGTTTGTGACCGGCACGTTCCCGCTTGGCGTCGCGAACGGCACCTCCGGCGTGATTACCGCGACGGGCGTCAACCTCGGGGGGGTGACGAGGGTGAGCGTGCGTGGCGATCCAGCGGCGCTCGTCGGCGGCACGCTGCCGGTCATCGTCTCGACGCCGTCAGGCCCCGCGCTGAACCGCAAGGCCGCCGCCCTCGGGCGCTATCCCGACGTGCTCGAGGCGGAGCCGAACGACAGCGTCGGCCTCGCGCAGCCACTCGCCATTCCCTCGACGGCCAACGGCCGGATCTGGACGGCGGCACCCGAGGGAGGCGGTCCGGCCGCGCCGATCGACCAGGACGTGTTCCGTTTCACCGCGCGAAAGGGGCAGGCGCTCGTGTTCGACGTGACGGCCCAGCAGCTCGGGTCGCCGCTCGATTCGATCGTCGAAGTGCTCGGCGCCGACGGCCGCGTCATCCCGCGCGCGGTGATTCGTTCGCTCGCACAGACCGAGGTCGCCCTCAACGACCCGGACTCGAACCGCCGCAGCATTCGAATCGCCGCCTGGAACGAGATCGCGATCAACGATTACCTCATGCTGGGCGGCGAGCTTCTGCAGGTGGAGGCGATGCCCACGCATCCCGATGACGACCTCCGCCTGCGAGGCTTCCGGGGCGGGCGGACGGCGCTGCTCGACACTTCCCCGCGGAATCACTCGGTCGGTGAAGCGGTGTACAAAGTCGAGATCCATCCACCGGGCACGCGGCTCGAAGCCAACGGGATGCCGATTGCACAGATCGACTACGTGAACGACGACGGGGGGGTCCGCTTCGGCGGAAAGGATTCCCGGTTGCACTTCCAGGCGCCTGCCGACGGCGAGTACTTCCTGCGCCTCAGGGACGTGCGCGGCCTCCAGGGGGAGCGGTTCGCGTACCGCCTGACCATCCGCGAGCCGGCCCCCGGCTTCGACGTGACTTTCGATCCCAAGTCGTTCAACGTGCCCCGCGGGAGTCGCGTGTCCGTCACGGTGACGGCCGATCGGCGGGACGGCTTCGATGGACCGATTGACGTCGAGCTCCGCGATCTGCCGCCGGGCCTGACCGCCGCCCCGGGCCGGATTCCCGCGGGCGCGGACACCACCGTCCTCATCGTCGCTGCGGCTGGCGAGGCGTCGTTCGAGGGACAAAAGGCGACGTTGCGATCGATGTACCGCGGGACGTTCGACGTGCCCGGCGTCGCCGCCCTGAGGCTCGAGGGGCGCGCGACCATCGACGGCCGCCTCGTCATCCGCGAAGCCGACATCATGGAGCCGATCAGCGTCGTCGCGCTCACGCCCGGCCCGGATCTCGTGGTCACGACCGGCGCCCGGCAGATCGAGGTGGCCGCCGGGCAGGAGGTGGCCCTCACCCTCCGGGTCGAGCGGCACAACGGGTTCACCGGCCGCGTCCCGATCTCGGTGATGAACCTCCCGCACGGCGTGCGCGTGAATGACATCGGGCTGAACGGCGTCATGATCACCGAGGACGAGACCACCCGCACGATTCACATCGTGGTGGAGCCGTGGGTGCAGGCGCAGACGCAGCCCCTCGTCATCGTCGGGCGGGTGGAGGTGAACTCTCCGTTGAGAAACGAGTCCGCGGCGCTGCCGGTGCAGCTGGTCATCCGGCCGGCGGTGACGACGGCCGCGTCAGGCAGGCGCCCGTAAAAGCTACCGAACACCCGATTCGAGTCCAGCCGCCGATATCCATGGCGCACGCCATTGTCGGCTCCGCTCAGAGGCAAGGGTGCGGCGGCCATATTTATGGCAGAATGAATTCATGAGGACCACCGTTGACATCCCCGACGCGATCTACCGTCGCCTGAAGTCCAAGGCGGCGAGCGAAGGGCGGTCCGCCAAGGCCCTGATCCTGCGCGGCGTCAAGGAAGTACTGAAGACGAAGCGTCGGAAGGCGGGTCGACAAGTCTCGCTGCCGATTGTCC
>JANOJK010000610.1:0-5300 GCA_031408165.1 Acidobacteriota bacterium
TCCTCCTGAGTTACACGCTGAGCAAGTCGGAAGATCTGGCGGCGTCGGCGGCTTCCGGCGGTGGCGCCGTTGGCGGGCCACAGAGCATCACCCTGTTCGAGAAGAGCCGCGGGCCATCAGGCTTCGACCAGCGCCACCGCCTCGTGCTGAGCCACGTGTGGGACCTGCCCTTCGGCAAGGATCACAAGCTGGCCTCGGGACCTGTCGGCCACGCTCTGCTGGGCAACTGGCAGTTCAGCGGCATCGCCACCTACGCGAGCGGCCGGCCCTTTACGGTGTTCCTGAACACGGGGGTGAACAACGGCGCGGCATCCTGGCCGGACCGGATTGGCGACGGCCGTCTCGACAATCCGAGCGTCGATTTGTGGTTCGACATCAACGCGTTCAGGGCGCCGACGCCGAACACCTACGGTAATTCAGGACGTGGCGTGCTCAAGGCCCCGCCCACCAAGACCGTGGACGTCTCCCTGGCCCGGCGTTTCCCGATCCTGGGCGACCGGGTCACGCTGCAGTTCCGCGCCGAGGCCTTCAACCTGCTGAACACCCCGCAGTTCGGCTTCCCGAACGCCAACATCGGATCGCCCACCGCGGGCCGCATCACCTCCACGGTCGGCGACAATCGCCAGATGCAGTTCGCATTCAAGCTCGATTTCTGATGTGCTGCTCATGGGAAGGATGACATCGACCGCCCTCGCGTGCCTGGTTCCCGGATGGGCAATCGGACGCTGACGGCACCGACGCCGCCCGGCGGTGCTCCACAACCGGCGCCGCAGCCGGCGGCTACCTGCGGCGGCCGCAGCTCGAACCCTCGGGTGGCCTGCGAACCGGACGTCGAACGATGATGGCGGCGCCCCTCAAGGCGCCGGCCACTCCCCGGCAGCCGCGCCGGGTGCTCGTGCTCTCGCGCGGCGCGGGCTTCGCGCACTCGTCCATCCTGCTGGCGGCGGCCACAGTGGACGCGATGGGCGCGAAGACCGGCGCGGTTCGGGAATCATGATGTTCGGGCGCTGCGGCGCCGGCTGATGGCCTACGGCTCACGGCTGTCGGCCAACGGCTCACGGTCTACTCCTCCCGCAACGCGGCCGTCGGCTGGAGCCGCGAGGCGCGGCGGGCGGGAATCCAGCTCGCGAGGAGTGTTACCGTTGCCAGCCCGGCCATCGCGAGCGCGAGCGTAACGGGATCGCCCGGCTTCAACTCGTAGAGGAACGTCGCCGCGGTGCGCGCCGCGTAAATTGACAGCACCGCGCCGACGCCCAGCCCAATCGCGAGCAGGACACTCGCCTCGCGCACGATCATCCGGACCACCATGCCGCGATCGGCGCCGAGCGCCATGCGCACGCCGATTTCGATGCGCCGGCGCGCCACCATGTACGACATCACGCCGTAGAGACCGATCGTCGCGATCAGCACGGCGAGCCCGCCGAAGAACCCCGACAGCGTGGCCATCAGCCGCTCGCGCAGGAGCGACTGCTCGATTTGCGTCTTCACGGCCTGATACTGGATCGCGATCGACGGATTGAGGTCGGCGATCGCGCGCGTCACGGCGGCCGTCACCGCCGACGGCGCGGTCGCCGCGCGGATCACGATCCGCAGGGACGGTCCGGGCGTCCCGTTCTGCTGCGCGGCGATGTGCGCGAGCGGCGCGAAGGGTTCGCGCAGGTCGCGATACTTCGTGTCGGGGACGACGCCGACGATCTGGTACAACGGCCGCGGCTCGCCGATCGGCTGTTCGATCTGGAACGCCTGCCCGATCGGGTCGCGTCCGCCGAGGTGCTTGCGCGCGAACGACTCGGTGACGATTGCGACCTTCGGCGACTGCAGGGTGTCCCGCGCGTCGAAGTCGCGCCCCGCGACGATCCTGACGCCGAGCGCCGCGAAATAGCCGGGCCCCACGCTGTTGAAGTCGACGAGGTCTTTCTGCACCGCGCCGCCAATCACGACGCGGTTGTTCCAGAATGTTCCGCTCACGGGCGTCGTGAACGTCTGCGCCGCGGCGACGACGCCGGGAATGGCGCGCACGCGTTCGAGGAGCCTCGCATTCATCGCCGCGCGAGAGCCCTCGGGCACGTTGGCCTTCCGCATGTCCAGCGCTGCCGTCAGCACCCCCTCCTGCCGGAACCCGGGATCCATCGTCGTGAGGTTGCGAAGACTGCGGGCGAACAGCAACGCGCCGACGACCAGGACCAGCGACAAGGCGACCTGCAGCACGACGAGCGCGCGGCGGATTCCGAAGCGCTCGCGGCCGTCGGTCATCCCGCGGCTCCCGCTCTTCATCGTCGAGCCGGGCGACGCGCGCGTGGCGCGAATGGCGGGGGTCAGCCCGAAGAGCAGGCAGGCGGCCACGGCCACAGCGGCGGTGAAGGCGAAGACGCGCCAATCCATCGCCAGGTCCACGAACATCGGACCGTCGTCCGTACCCAGGAAGGCGACCAGCGAGCGGCTGAACCACTGGGCCACCAGCACGCCGCCGGCGGCGCCGAGCGCGGCGATCAACAGGCTCTCCGACAGCATCTGCCGGACGATGCGGCGGCGGGACGCGCCGATCGCGAGCCGGACCGCGACCTCGCGTTCGCGCGCTGTGGCGCGCGCCAGCATCAGGTTCGCCAGGTTCGCGCAGGCGATGAGCAGCACCAGCCCGGTTACGCCGAGCAGGATGTTCAGCGAATCGCCGTAGTCGCTCCGCAGCCCGGACACGCCGGCGGCGCCGGGCCGCGCGCCAAGCTCCATATCGAGGTAGTCTTTCGCGTCCACGGCGCTGTAACGCTCCGACACGGTGCCGCTCAGGATGCCCCTCGACAGGCCTGCGAAGTGGGCGCCGGCCTGCTCCACCGTCACGCCGGGCTTCAGCCGCCCTATCCCGGCGAGAAACCAGATGTCCGATTTCTGCAGCCCCGTGTTCGTGCCGCGGATGAGTGGCTCTGCGCAGATTGGCAACGCGACGTCGAACGTGCGTCCGACGTCCACGCCATAGAACCCGGCGGCGGTCACGCCCACGATGTCGAAGCGATGTCCGTCGAGCAGGATCGTGCGTCCGACGACCGACGGGTCGCCGCCATACTCGCGCTGCCAGAAGGGGTGGCCGAGCACGACGCCCCCTGCGCAGCCCTTCACGTCGTCCGGCGGCGCGAGGAGGCGCCCCGCGGCGGGACGGACGCCGAGGACCGGAAAGAAGTTACCGCTCACCCACAGCGCCTGCGCGGGCCGCTGCTCGCCGCCCTCGGAGAGATCGAACGACGCGGATCCCCAGGCGGCGACGTCGGTGAACACCTGCTGCTCGTCCTTGATCTTCAGGTAGAGCGGATACGAAAGCCGCGGCCAGCGGCCCATGAACGATCCGGTCCGGCCGTTGGGGGCCTTGACGATGCGGACCTCGGCGAGTTCCTCGGGCCGTTCGACCGGCAGCGTGCGCAGGCGCACGGCGTCGACGAGCTGGAAGATGGCGGTGTTGGCGCCGGTCCCGAGGGCCAGAGTGAGAATGGCGACCGTGGCGAAGGTGGGATTGCGCCGGAGGAGGCGGGCGCCGTAGCGCAGGTCCTGCCACAACGTTTCGATGAACCCGAGCGAATTCATGGTGTAGATCTCCTCACGGATGCGGGTGGCGTTGCCGAGCTTGCGGTGCGCCGCGGTGCGCGCCTCGCCGGGCGTCATGCCGCGCGCCAGGTTGTCGTCAATGGCTTCTGCGAGGTACGACTCGAGCTCACGCGCGCGCTCGTCGTCCCACTGCCGGCGACGGAAGAAGCGGCTGACGCCCATGGTGCTTACTCAGACGCGGGCCGGAGGATCCGGTTGACCGCGCGAACGAGCTCGTCCCACCGGTTGGTCTGGGTGGCGAGCTGAGTGCGCCCCTTCGGCGTGAGCCGGTAGTAGCGCGCGCGGCGGTTATTCTCCGACGTGCCCCAGAAGGACGCGATCCAGCCGCGGTCCTCGAGGCGATGGAGCGCGGGGTAGAGTGATCCGTGCTCGACCTGAAGAACATCTTCCGAACGGTGTTCGATCGCGTGAGCGATGGTGTGCCCGTGCGCCGGGCCCAGCGCCAGCGTCTTGAGCACGAGCACATCGAGGGTTCCCTGGAGCATGTCCCCCTGGATCGGCGGCCTGCCACGCTTGGGCATGCTCAGGAAGATAATCTAGTGGAACGCGGGAAGTCAACGCCAGGCCTGAAGCGGACGTCACATAGACTATTCCGCCCGATAGGTGATGGCGCGCCGGATCTCGACCTTCTTTCCCTTCGAACGCGCATCGGCGTCGTCCCGCAGCACGATTCTGACGGTGTGGGTGCCGGGTTTGAGGCCGTACGCGTGCCACAGCGCGTTGTCCGTTGTGCGTTCGGGGATGAACGCGTCCACCTGACCGGCTTTTTTGCCATCCAGGTAAACGTCGGCGCGTCCGCCTTCCTGCGAGAGCGGACCGAGGAGCGCGACGGCCACCCCGCTGAATATGAGTGAGACTCCTGCGCCCGCGCTGGACGCCGCTTTGCCTGTGACAACCTTCCCGTCTCTGGGACTGGTTTCCTCCACCCACGCGCCGGTCCACCGCCACGCCGCGTCATCGAATCTGACGAGCTTGTCGGGAATGCCCGGATTCCACTGTTCCAGCTTTGGCGGTTTGGGCTCCTGATGAGGAATCGTGACTTCCGTGTCGGTGATCCCGCCGCCAGCCATGGCGATGACTTTCAGCGCCCGCTGGACCGTTGATCCGGTAATGGTATTGAACGAATAGTTGGTGTAGTCGAACTTCTTGTCGGCGATCGCCGCAATGCCCGATTTCCATTCATCGGGAATTGCGTGGTAGCCGAGCATGACGCCCAGCACGCCCGCCGCGCTCGACGGATTGCAGTCCGAATCCTGCCCGGCGCGGGTGGCGACATCGATCGTCCTGGTGAAATCGCCTGCACCGTACAACAACCCGAGCGCGACATAGGCGCCGTTCAGACGCGCGTCGATATTGAACGCTTGCAGCGCGCCATCGGGGCAAAAGTCATCCCGGTCCCATTTGTCCTGAATCAACTGCCACGTCTTCTTCCAGTCATCCGGATGCTGTTTCGACCACTCGAGCACGTCCCGAATGACCTTCGCGTAACCGCTCTGCGGCGGGATCGAGGCCAGCCCCGCCTCGACCACTCTGCGCGGATCGCTTTCGAAGAAGGCCGTCGCGTACATCCCGGCAAAGAACATTCCGCCGTACACGCCGTCGCCGTAGTTCATGACGTGCCCGACGCGGTCGGCGTACTTGTTCGCCTCCTGCGGCAGGCCCGGCGTCATCATGCCGATGAAGTCGGATTCAATCTGAAAATCAATGTC
>JANOJK010000627.1:0-6948 GCA_031408165.1 Acidobacteriota bacterium
CCGGCACGAACAACAAGTTCGGTGGAGCGCCCAGAAACAGACCGTCGAAGCCGACGGCGATGGCGGCGGGGAACGGAATCCCTTCGAGAAACACCTTGCGGCTATCGGCCACGCCGTCCCGATCCGTGTCTTCGAGGATCACGATGCGGCTGTCACCAGCATTCGAGAATCCCTGCACGCGTGATTCGTAGTCCCGGTTCTCGGCTATCCAGAGGCGGCCGCGATCGTCCCAGCAAAATGCCATCGGTTGGGTCAGCATCGGTTCGGCGGCCCACGCATTGACCTTGAAGCCGTCGATGGTCGTCATCTGCGCCGCCGCTTGCTCCGCCGTCAGAAACGCCTCCTGCCTGCCTTCTGCCCGCGCGATGCTCCAGAGTGCGGAGGTCGAGTAGGTCGACCTGTTGCCGCTGTATTCGGTCCACGCGTTGGTCATCTCCACATCGTTCAGGGTGCCGGTATAGATCACGAAGCGATGCCGGATGACCTCCGTCTGTCCCTTGGCAATCGTCCAGTCGCCCGTGCGTGTTCGCGCGGAGCCGACGCCGAGTTGCCCATCCACCCGCCACGCCTGTGGATACCCTCCATTGTCTGGATAGTCGAAGATCGCTACGTGGGCCAGGTCGCTGCGCCCCTCGACTTGCACACCGACATCGATCCACATCGCGCGCTGACCTTCAGCGCGTTGGTCGCGTTGCCGCGCAGCGTTGACGACCTCGCCGGCGATGCCTTGCCGCCATGGCATCCGGAGAAACAGCCCGCCATAGTCGTACGTGCCGATCGTGACGTCGGTTTGTGCCTGGCCTCGCCAGATCAAATCGAGCTCGAACCGGCCGTTGCGTTCGCGCATCGACCAGCGCTGTGTCTCGGTGAGGATGCCGGCACCGTTTGGATCCAGCAGTTCATAGACGGTCTCCCAACGTCCTTCATCACCGCTGGCCTGTACGACTGCGGCCGAAATCCGGCGCCAGTGGTCCCCGGTCGGATTGTGAAAGTAGTCGCGACCGTTCAGCCGGGTGAATCCCCAATACAGGCCGGTTTGATGTTTGTGGTGTCCGGGACTGTCCTCCGTGAGCACGCCCTTGCCGTCGGGCGCCATGATCGGGTGCAGGTACGGTCGAAAATCCGGTCTGGCATTCTGCGTGAGAATGGCCGACCTGTTCCCCGCCCGATAGACGGAGATCGTGCCCGCCTTTTCGTCCTGCTCGACGACGAGGCCCTTCGTCGCGGCCGGCGCTGCGGCTGGATCGCTCTTCGACACTTGCACAGACGCACACCGGAGGCCGAGGGCCGTCATGGCTGCAACAAGCACGAACGGCAACGATGTTTTCAAGTAGCGCATGATGGCTATCTCAGTCTGTAGAGGCGATCGTTCGGGATCTCGAATTCTCGGCGCCTGAGCCGACCGCTGTTCTGGCGCCTTGCACCGAGGAGGGAGCCGTTCGGCATTACCGGTGTTCAGACCCGACACCAGCCAACTCCCTCGATCGGTGAAGTAGAAAATAGCGAAGGACTTACGAGGAAAATCGCCCCGTCGCCGACGACATTATAGCGAGCGAACGCTGCGCGTCTAGTGGCCGCTCAATTTTCATCTCCCCGGGTTCGGGGCGTCGGTTTTCCAGCGAACACGAGCACCCAAGACGATCGCCGCCGCCAGCGCACCGAGGACACCACAGCGGCCGGACCCACGGCGGAGGCGGTCAGGCAACGGACGCACACCCGATTCCGATCGTCGCGCAATTTGGGGGTGACATCCGGTAAGTCATATTTTAACCTTCGCCCGCGAGACCGACGTGTTCAAGTCGGTTACCCGCACCTCGTCCCTGACCGAGGGCGCGGAGCGCCTTCACCGACGATCAGCCGGAGGACGCCCCTGAATTCGACGCCACCTGTGAAGGCGTTCCGTCGTGCCAGGAGAGGTGTCGGCGCGGCTCTCCGCTTCCCACCGCAGTTTTTCCCTTGCCACTCGGTGGCGAGCTGCCGCAGAATCGGGCGCGGACGAGGGCCTTATCCGCGCTGTCGAAGGGGGAAGGGCCGAGCGGGTCCGAGAACGGGCGTTCTGCTCACCGCGGGAGGGCCGGCCGGCCCGCTCTGTCGCCTCGATGGTTTCAGTTCAACCCCAAATGGACCCGAATCGAACCGAATGAGGATACGCCACGCCCCGGTCCCACGAGCTCTGGTATTCATTCGTATCCCTTCGTGCCTCCTCACGCTCTTGGCGCTCTGTCTTTCTCTACCGCTCGCCCACGCCCCCGCCGCCGACGCGGCTGCCGCTGCGCCCGAACGCGTCCCACTCTGGTCGCGTTTCGAAGCGAGCGTCACAAACGACCAGCGCTACACGAATCCCTTCCGCGACGTTTCGCTCGACGTCACCTACATCGCACCCGACGGCCGCACGATCGCGTTCTGGGGTTTCTACGCCGGCGGCAGCACGTGGCGCTTCCGCTTCATGCCCGACATGCCCGGCACGTGGCGCTACGAGGCCAAGTTCACCGAGACCTCAGTCGCCAACGTCTCCGCCCTCCCCACCGGCACGCGCACCTTCACCGCGCTCCAAGGCACCTTCGAGTGCGTGGCGTCCGACCTCCCCGGCCAGATCGTCGTCCACGCCGCCAATCCGCAGTGGTTCGGCTGGCGCGGCGGCGACGCGATGCTGATCCGCGCGCTGCACATCGGCGACCGCTTCTTCGCCAAAAACTGGGACGAGGCCAAACGCACCGCCTTCCTCGATTGGGCGCAGCAGCAGGGCTACAACACGCTCTCGATCGCGAGCCACTACCTCAACCGCAACGTCCCCGGACGCGGCGAAGGCTGGGACACGCCCAAGCTCTGGCCGCTCGACCCCGCCGAATACCAGCGGATGGAGCGCATCCTCGCCGACCTCGAGCGCCGCCGGATGATCGTGTATCCATTTGCCGGATTCTTCGGCCGCGAGTCGAACTTCCCCGGCGCGCACGGCGACCAGACCCGCTACCTTCGCTACACCCTTGCCCGCCTCGCGCCCTCTTGGAATCTACTCTGGAACGTCGGCGGCCCCGAGCCGCTCCTGCGCAACCGCACCTTCCTCAGCTTCGAGGAAGTCAACCGCCTCGGCGCCGAGATCGCGCGCCTCGATCCCTTCCAGCACCCCATCTCCGTTCACAACTACACCGGTGACGACCCCTTCAAGGACGAAGCCTGGTCCACCTACGGCACGCTGCAGGGCCCGAAGACCTTCGACCGCGCCAAACTCCGGGATGGTCTGCTCAAGAATCACCACCCGAAGAAGCCGCTCCTCGCGCAGGAAACGCTCTGGTCCGGCAACTCCGTCCACATCCGCGCCAACAACGGCGCCGACTACAGCGACGCCGATCTCCGAAAAAACGCCTACGTCATCCACTTTTCCGCCGCGTATCTGGTTTTCGCTGACAACAACGGCGACTCCTCGACCGGTTTCACCGGCAGCATGGAGCTCTCCGATCGTCGCCAGCCGCGGCACGATATCCTGAAGCGCGTCTGGGACACCCTCACGGCGCTCCCCTGGCAAAACACCACGCCGCACCCCGGACTCGTCACGGTCGCGGACGGTAAAGGCCACGCCTTTTGCCTCGCCGACCCCGGTCGGACGTATCTCATCTACCTCGACTCACCCGGCACGGTGAACGTCCGGGTCACCGACGGTCCATATCAAGTCGAGTGGATCGACGCGCAACACGCCTCGAATCGCCGCCGCGGCGACCCCACCCTCGACGGCCAGAACCTCGCCCCCCCGCGCGAAGGCGACGACTGGATCCTCGTCCTCCGCCGGTAGCCAGAACCAATCCGACCATCACGCTCCCCGGGAAGCAGGCGGGAGCGGCTGTCGAAGAGGGTAGTCACTCGATAACGGGGGACATTTCTAACGAGCTTGACAAGCCGCGTGATTCGGCTTGACAGCCCATCTCGACCGGGCGTAGCCTCCCCGCAAAATGGCGGTCATAAGAGCCTCATTTTTCTGGCGCACCATAGCGCTCCTCCTCCTCGTGGCCACCACGGTGCCCGCGCAACCGGCATGGTTGCCTCGCATCAAGGTGAGCGATAACCAGCGCTTCCTTACTGCGGATGGAAAACCCTTCTTCTGGCTCGGCGACACCGCGTGGGAACTCTTTCACCGGCTCAACCGTGAAGAAGCGGTCGCGTATCTCGACGCGCGCGCCCGCCAGCGGTCGAACTTGATGTGACGAGGATACAATGAGCCGCCATTACGCTGTTCAATCGCTCTTCGCGCTCTTCGTGTTGTTTCATACAGCCTGGGCGATGTCGGCAGAGCCAGAGGTGGCAGAGCCGCAAGCATCACCTCGTCCTCGAACTACGTTGCCTCCGATCGATGAGGCCAAGTCAGATCCAACCTTGATGGCCTTCAGGACGCGAGTCCTGAACGCACTGATGACGAATGATGCAAGGTTTCTGGCGCAACATTCGGCGCCGGACTTAGGCATGGATGCCTCGGAATGGACGGCCAAGAACTCCAAGGAGGGACCCGATCCGTTCTACACGGAGCTGATTCGGGCGGTCCGCTTGGGCGGAACTTTCACGACCACTCGGGGCAGTCAGGAGGGACGGAGGGAGTTCTGTGCGCCCTACGTGTACTCTGCGTTCCCTGCAGACTATCCCCCGTTGCCTGGCGACGAAATCAACAATGAGGGACATCCGTGGGCGATCACAGGGCGCAACGTGCCCGTGCGTCGGCGGCCGTCCTCCACAGCGCCTGTTATCACGCGACTGCAGCGTTTTGAATTAGTGCTTCCCACCACGCTGGCAAGCCCGGTCGAGCATCCGCGCTGGTATCAGATCACTACTCCTGACAGGAAAGTTGGCTGGGTGCGGGCGGGGGAACTTTTGGACCCTGCGGATGTGCACGTGTGCTTCGCGAAACTGGACGGCGATTGGAAGATTTCCGTAATTGCTCGCTCCATGCCTTCCATATAACGCTTCGCGGGCGTTCTGCGGTCCAACCTCCGTCTCCCCGCGTCGCTCCGAGATAGTGCGCGATGTACTCCGCGCCGGTCGCCTCCTCAGTGACGCCGCGATCAAAAGCCCCGCGATGCACGCACTGCCCATTTGAGGCGGTTTATTGAAGTAGGTGGCGCGCCCGGCAGGACTCGAACCTGCGGCCACCGGCTTAGAAGGATTCAACGAGGCCTGCTGTTCAATCCGTGAGGCCCAGGCGCAGCGTAGGCGGCTCGACGAGTTCGTCGAGGTCGACTTCACCAGGCTTTCGCCGCTGCCACATGTCGATGGCACGGATTGCTCCAAAGCTGATGAGGGTGACGACGAAGAGGGCAATGGTGCCGCGGGTGCTGAGCAGCGCCACGTGCTCCAGCCACGCCACGGTGTACACGCTCATGAGGCAAATGAAAGCGTAGATTCCTCCGTAGGTCGTGATCTTTGCGTCGGGAACGTAGTTCGCGGCGAATGGCAGCCGGCGATATTCAAGCAGGGTAGCCTCGCGCAGCAACAGCGCGCTCAGCAACCCAAAGGCGAAATGCACCGACGCCATCTTTCGACCCAACGCCAACAGGTGAAACGGGAGTAGAACGATCAGCGCTGGAAGCAGTAGCTTGACGAGAGCGGCTCTCTTGACCCCCTTCAGATACACGTCCTGAGCCGCGGGTCGTATGAGATGAAACATCCATCTGGCGCGCAAGTCCGCCGGCACGCGGATCGAATGACGAAAGCCGATCGTGAGCGCAGTGACAAACAGCAACTGGACCGCGAGCACAGCGACCGGAGCGCTCGAGAAGTCCAGCGCGGACGTCAGCCCCGCAGCCGGGAGCGACACCATGGACACCGCAATAGCGATCGCCAGCGGAATCCCAATCGCGAGGCGATTTTGCGCGCTGCGGGCGAGCACGCGCATCGTGAAGACGAGTCCTGCTCGAACGAGCGGCCGTCGTGCGACACTACGCAATGCCATCGCAGCCGCGGCCCTGAGGTAAGCGCGTTCTGCTGTCCGCGATACGTCCGGATCAGGAAGTCGCCGGTTGTTCCAGAAGTGGCCGACAGCCGCGGTGATCAGAACGAGCAAAGACGTGCCGCCGCCAGTCAGTCCGAGCTCGCGCAGCAATGGACGGCGGCTCTGGTACAGGAGCTCGAACGCACGCTCGGACACGGCGACGGATGGAGGCAGGTCCGGGCGGGGCAACTGAGCCCAGACATGACCGCTGATCAGTTCGTGCAGCCCGGCGAACCACATCGGCGGTAACAGCATTCCGTCAATGGCACCTTGCAGCCACAGGGCGGCGACCCTGAAGGCCATCGTTGGGATCAGCAGGAGCGTGGTTACCAGGGTGACGACGAGCGCCGCCCGCACGAACACCGAGAGGCGTCGAAATCGAGCCGTTCCCACGACGGCGTGCAAGAGCTCGCGCACGGCCAGTACAGCGGCGAACCCGAACGCTGCCGCCGCCGTCGTGCTCACGAGGTGAGCCGCGACCAGCGTGCCCACTTGCAGCAGGTTCGGCCGCAGTCTGCTGACAGCCCCAATCCCGTGCAGCAGCGCTGGCCCGACGTTGAGGGCGGCAGCGACTCCCGCCGCGACGACGAGAAGCGCCGCGATTTTTGCCTGACGGATGACCCCTTGCGGAAGCGGCAGCGGTCCGAGAATCTCTGTGTCGCGTCGATCGAGCGACAGCCCATCCCACACCGCAACCGCGGCGATCGCCATGATCGTCATCGACCAGGCCGAGAACAGGAACTGCACCCGAATCATGTTCGCCGCCGTGCGGCCTGGCAGCGGATACGGGCTATCGAAATAGGGGATCAGCAGGCAGAAACTGACGAACAGGCCGCCCGTGAGGAGCATGCCACACGCCTGCGCCACAAACTGCAGGCGATCGGCATCCGGAGAGATGACGTCGTTTTCACTGAAGCGCCGTAAGAACAGCCGGGTGAGGTGACGATTAGGCACCCGCAGTCACCACGTCGGCAATG
>JANOJK010000635.1:0-4064 GCA_031408165.1 Acidobacteriota bacterium
CGCGCCGCCGGCACGCCAATCTTCTTCGCCAGCTCCTCCTGCTGCTGCTTGGTGTGCGGCAGGAACTCGTGCAGCGGCGGGTCGAGGAAGCGAATCGTCGCCGGGTAGCCCTTGAGCGCGCGGAAGATGCCGGCAAAGTCCTCGCGCTGGTAGGGCAGCAGCTTGGCGAGTGCGTCCTTGCGCTCCTCGATCGTCTCGGCGAGGATCATCTCGCGCATCGCGTCGATGCGATCGCCCTCGAAGAACATGTGCTCGGTGCGGGTCAGGCCGATGCCGACGGCGCCGAAGGCGACGGCGTTGGCGGCCTGCTCCGGCGTGTCGGCGTTGGTGCGGACGCTCATGCGGGTGGCGTCGGCGCACCACTTCATCAGCTGCTGGAAGTTCTTGAACTTCTCGGTCTGCTGGGCCGCCTTGTCGCCGTTGATCAGGCCGGCGACGATCTCTGACGGCGCCGTCTGCACCTGGCCGGCGTAGACCTTGCCGATGGTGCCGTCGATCGACATCCACTCCCCTTCCTTGAACGTCCGGCCGTCGGCCTTCACGGTCCGCGCCTGGTAGTCGACTTCGACCGCCGCCGCACCGCAGACGCAGACCTTGCCCATCTGCCGGGCGACGAGGGCCGCGTGCGACGACACGCCGCCGCGCGCGGTGAGGATCCCTTCGGCCGCGATCATGCCGCGCAGATCCTCCGGAGACGTCTCCACGCGCACGAGCAGGACTTTCTGGCCCTTCTCGGCAGCCGCCACGGCGCGGTCGGCATTCAGGTAGATCTGTCCCGAGGCCGCGCCCGGCCCCGCGGGCAGTCCCGTGGCAATCGCCTTCGCCTTGGCCACTTCGGCCAGGTCGAACACCGGTGCGAGCAGCTGCTCGAGCTGGTCGGCGGGATTGCGCATGACCGCGGTCTTCCAGTCGATCAGCTTCTCCCTGTACATGTCCACCGAGAACTTGAGTGCCGCCATGGCGGTGCGCTTGCCGTTGCGCGTCTGCAGCATGAAGACGACGCCGTCCTCGATGGTGAACTCGAAGTCCTGGACGTCCTTGAAACGCTTCTCGAGGGTCTGGCGGATGCGCTCGAGCTCGGCGTAGGCCTTGGGCATCACCTTCTTCAGCTCGGCGACGGGTTGCGGCGTGCGCACGCCGGCGACCACGTCCTCGCCCTGCGCGTTGATCAGGAACTCGCCGTAGAACTCCTTGACGCCGTTGGCCGGGTTGCGGGTGAACGCGACACCCGAGCCGGAGTTCTCGCCCGTGTTGCCGTAGACCATCGCCTGCACGTTGACCGCGGTGCCCCACTCGGTCGGGATGTTGTACTTGCGCCGGTAGACGATCGCCCGGTCGTTCATCCACGATCCGAAGACCGCGCCGACGGCGCCGAGCAGCTGGTCCCAGGGGGAACGCGGAAACTGCTTGCCGGACCGGTCCTTGACCAGTGCCTTGAAGCGCACGACGAGCTCCTTGAGATCGTCGACGCTCAGCGTCGTGTCTTCGATGTCCTGGTGATAGCGCTCGTGCTTGAGACTGTGAATGACCGTCTCGAACGGATCGTGATCCTCGTCGGGCCGTTTCTGCACGCCGAGCACGACGTCGCAGTACATCTGAACGAAGCGCCGGTAACAGTCCCAGGCAAAGCGCGGATTCCCCGTCTTGGTCGCCAGCGCCTCGACGGTTTCGTCGTTCAGGCCGAGGTTGAGGATGGTGTCCATCATGCCCGGCATCGAGTCGCGGGCGCCCGAGCGCACCGAGACGAGCAGCGGGTTCTTCAGATCGCCGAACTTCTTGCCGGTCTGCTGCTCGAGCGACGCGATCCCGCTCTCCATCTCCTTGCGCAGCGTCGGCGGATACGTCCGCTTGTTGGCGTAGAAGTAGGTGCACACCTCGGTGGTGATGGTAAAGCCGGGCGGCACCGGCAGCCCGATGCGGCACATCTCGGCGAGGTTCGCGCCCTTGCCGCCGAGCAGCGGCTTCATCGTGCCGTTGCCGTCGGTCTTGCGACCGAAGTGGTACACGTACTTCCCCGCGCCCTTCGGGGCGCTGGCTGTGGGCTTTTGGCTTTTGGCTTTGGGTGACGACTTCTTGCGGGCGAGTTTCTTTGCCATTACGTGTGCTCTACTCCGGTGGAGAAACAAATTACGTCGAGGTTCGAGGATCGAGGAGCGAACCTCACTTCTTGACTGACATCATGGAAATATCACCGACCTCATAGATGCGATCGCGGACCTCCGCGACCAGCGACAGCCGCGCTTCCCTCAGCGCCGGGTCCTCTACGTTCACGCGGACCTCGGCGAAAAACCGTTCGAGATCCGGCTGCAGCGACGCGATCGCCTGGAGCGCCCCGGCGGGATTGCGGGCCGCGAGATTCGTTCGAATCTCCGCCCCGACGCGCTGAAGCGCAGCCGACAGGGCCACTTCTGCCGGCTCAGTCAGCAAATGGCGGCCGAGACTCCACTTGCCGCGCGCGGCACCGCCCCAAGCCTCCTCTACGATGTTCGCCGCCCGCTTGTAGGCTTCCGCCACCGCGGCAAACGTCGGCGTCCGCCGCGCCTCCTGCAGCGCGAGCGCGCGGTTGAGAAGATCCCGCCAGCTCACATCCGCGACAGCGTCGAGATTCCCCGTGACGGCCTGGATCTCTTCGGACTCGAGGCCGCGCTGAGACATCAGGTGCCGAAGACGGTCGGCCAGAAAGCCCCACACCAGTAAACGCCCTGCATCGTCGAGCGGCTCGAACCGGTACGCGTCGCGCGCGGCATCGACGACCCGGCGAAGCGACGGCCGCGCCGTGACCCCGGTCAATTCCTCGAGGTCGACGAAGACGCGGGCAATGCCGTGCCCCGCTCGCCGCAGACCGAAGGGATCGCGGGACCCCGTCACCTTTTCGTGTTGCAGCATCCCGACGAGCGTATCCATTTTGTCGGCCAGCGACAGCGCCGCCCACGCAACCGCCGCGGGGCCGAGCTGGGCGCGGGACGGAGGGGCGTCCGCTTCGACGCCTGCCGGCAGGTAGTGATAGTAGATGGCTTTCCAGACCTGCTCCGGCTGACCCTCTTCGCGGGCGTAAACGCCGCCCATCTGCCCCTGCAGCTCCGGGAACTCGAACACCATGTCCGTCACGAGATCCGACTTGGCAAGTCTGGCTGCGAGACCCGCGTGTTCCGCAGCCGCCTTCGCGGCTGTGGCCGCTTCGGCGCTCAAGTGTTCCGCAGCGCCAAAGATGTCCGCGGCAATCGTCCGGGCGAGCTTCTCGATCCGCTCCGCCTTGTCCCGATAGCTGCCGAGCTTCTTGTGGAAGACGATCGTGTGAAGCCGCTCGAGCCGATCCTCCAGCTTGATCTGGCGGTCCGCGTCCCAGAAGAACTTCGCGTCGCGCAGGCGCGCGGTGACGACGCGCTCGGCGTTCTTCGCGATCAGCCGCTCGTCCTGCGGCTGCGTGTTGACGACCGCCAGGAACGCTTCCTTCAGCTCGCCGCCATCGGTCAGCACGGGAAAGTAGTGCTGGTGGTGCACGAGCGTCGTCGTCAGCACTTCGTGCGGCAGGGCCAGGAAGCTGCGGTCGAAGAAGCCGGCGACGACGCCCGGGTATTCAACCAGGTCCGCGACTTCATCGATGAGCGCGGAGTGCTCCTTCACCTGCACGCGCGCGCCGAGCCGGCGGGCGTGTTTCTCGAGCTCGCGACCGATGCGGTCGCGCCGCTCCGAGTGCTCGAGCACGACGAAGTGCTCAGCCAGGCGGGCCTGGTATTCGTCGAAGCTGCGCACTTTGATCGAACGTCCGGCCCGTCCGCTCGTGGCGAGAAATCGGTGACCGTAGGTCAGCGCCCCTGACTGCACGTCCTGCACCAGCGGCCCGAGCGCACCGGCCGCGCGTCCGATGGTGTAGGGGACGACGCGGCCGCCGTACAGGAAGAGGAGCCACCGGATCGGACGGCCGAAGACGAAGTTCTCCCGGCCGTCCTCGAGCCGTGCGTCCCAGTTCATCTGCTTGGGGAAGGCGATGTCGCGCAGCAACGCCGTCATCAGTTCCGGCAGCGCATCAACCGCGCTCTTTCCACGCTGGCGTTTCACGAAAG
>JANOJK010000655.1:0-9172 GCA_031408165.1 Acidobacteriota bacterium
TTCTCCTGGGAACGGTACGAACTGAAGACGAGCTTTGCCAACGTGCAAGGGCTCAAGGCAGGCGCGATCGTCCGCGTGGCCGGAGTGGAAGTCGGCAAGGTCACCGACGTGGCGCTCGAGGGCACGGGGGTCGCCGTCCGGTTGTCCATCAAGGAAGAGAACCAGTCTCGCGTGACGACCGACTCGTACGCCTCGATCGGGTCGATGAGCCTGCTGGGGGAGCCCCTGATCGACGTCTCGCCATCGACCACCGGTACGCCGCTCAAGGACGGGGACACAATCAAAGCGAGGAAGCCTGCCTCGCAGCTTTCGGACGTTGCGGAGACGGCGAATGAGGGCATCGTCGAAGCGACCGCCCTGTTGAAGGATATCCGGGGAGGAAAAGGGTCGGTCGGCAAATTGTTCGCCGAGGACAAGCTGTACCGGGACCTGAACGCCTTCGTCGAGTCGGCAAACGACGTCACCGCATCCATCAACAAGAGCAGGGGGACGCTGGGCAAGCTGACCAACGATCCCCGCGCCTACGACGAGCTGCAGGCGTCGCTGGTGAACCTCAAGGAAATGACGAGGAAGATCAACGCGGGCGAGGGAAGCCTCGGGCAGCTGCTGAAGGATGACAAGCTCGCGAAGTCACTGACGGCGACGTCGGACAACTTCGAGCAGATCACCGGGCGGCTGAGCCGCGGCGACAACACGGCGGGCAAGCTGCTGACGGAGAAGGAACTGTACGATAAGTTGAACAGCACCGTGACACGCCTTGACGCCCTCACGAAAAACCTGAACGACGGGAAAGGCACGGCCGGGCAGCTGCTGCACGACACCAAGTTGTATGACACTATGAACTCGGCCGCGACCGAGATCAAAGGCCTGATCGCGGAGATCCGCAAGGACCCGAAGCGTTACCTGAACGTGCGGGTCAGCATTTTCTAGACGGCCATTAATCAAATTGAAGGAGCATCCATGTCTCATGATGACGCTGGCGCAGCAGGAACCGTAATCGTGGCGTTCGTTCTCGGCGCCATCACCGGCGCGGCGGTCGCACTGCTGATGGCGCCGACCTCGGGCGAGGAGACGCGGCGGCTGCTGGCGGAGAAGGCGCGCGAAGGGCGTGAGAAGGCGGGCGAAGCGGCCCTGAAGGGACGCCAGATCTGGGATCGCCAGCGCGAGACGTTGAGTACTGCGTTCGAGCGCGGCAAGGAAGCCTACGAGCAGGCGCGCGGCGCGCAGCCGCCGGGCGAGCCGTCGGGGGATGCGCTGTGAGCGACTGGAGCCCGACGTTCCTCGGCCTGATCGCTGCCGCCACGGCGCTGATGGCGGTCGTGCAGATTGGCGCCATCGTCGTGCTCGCGCGCGTCGCGCTGCAGGTGCAGGGCATCCTCACGACCATTCAGAAGGACATCGGCCCGCTCCTGACGCGGGCGAACACCGTGGCGGAGGAAGCGTCGAGGACCGCCACGCTCGCGACCGCCCAGGCGGAGAAGATCGACCGGCTCGTGACCGACCTGGTCCGCCGGGTCGACGAGACGTCGGCCGTCCTCCAGCAGGCGATTATCCGGCCCGCCCGGGAAGGAATGGCGGTGATTGCGGCCCTCAAGGCGGGTTTCGGCGTGCTGAAAGGCCTGGGCCTCCGGGACCCCCGGGGGCGCCAGGGAAGCGTGGACGATGAGGACGCGCTGTTTATAGGGTAAACTGGTACCTTCCACTCAGGGTTCAGGCTTTGGGCTTCCGGCCCCAGGCTGCGGAGGGTTCCCATGGTTTCCCGACTTGCAGGCCTCGTCCTCGCCGCCACGCTCTGCGTGCCCGCCGCCGCGGCTGCGCAGGATCTGAAATCCGGCGACCTCGCCAGACAGCTGACCCAGCTGCTCGATTCCAAAAAACTCGACACCGTGGCGCTGGCGGATGCCCAGAACGCCGGCAGGTTCGTCGCGGCGCTGTACTTCCCAGGGACCCAGCTGCTCGTCGTGTCCGCGCAGTACACCGCGCCGTCGCTCCTGACCGAGCTCCTCGCGCGGAAGGATTTCCGCGGGGTGTACGTGGAGCTCAGTTCCGCGTCGGTCCAAAGCTCCAAGCTGTTCGTGCGGGACGCGTACGCGAATGGCCTGTTGCCCAGGCCGTCCGGCGATCAGCCCGCCGACGTGGTCGATCGCGCCGGCGTCGAGTCGACATTCGACGGCGGGTGGAAGAAGGCCAAGGTCACCGAGGTGGATTACATGAAGTCGTTCGCCGAGGCGGACGCCGCCTACATGCAGGCGCTGCAACTCCTCATCACGCACCTGAAGTCCAGCGGGACGTAAGGCAGAAGGCCGGGGGCAGGAGGCCGCTGTGCGGCGCCCCTTGCCGACGGCGTAGTCTCCGCGGCTCGTGCCCACCCGACAATTCGAGTCCCCCGCGGTCTTGCTTCGTCCGGCCGGATCAGGCGACGACAACCGTCCGCCGCCCGTCTTCGTCCAAAGCTCCATGCATCTATCGACAGTGCCGCGTTTCGTCACGGCGTTGGTCCTCGCCACCCTCGTCGGGGCGTCCGGCCTTGGCGCCCGGAGCGCGCAGGACAACGCCGCAGACGCCGCGCGCCTGATCACCGCGCTCGAGATTCAATTCGGATCGGTCGTCGGCGAGATCGGCGCCGGCGACGGTGCGATGACGCTGCTGATGGCGAGAGCGGTTGGAGACTCCGGGCGCGTCTATAGCAACGAGTTGAACAAGGAACGCCAGAAAGCGCTTGGTCCCGCCGCCGAGAAGGCGGGCTTCCACAACGTCACACCCGTCGAGGGACGCGACGCGGAGACGAACTTTCCCGACGCGTGCTGCGATGCGATCTTCATGCGCAACGTCTACCACCACTTTGGCGATCCCCCCGCCATGAACGCGAGCCTCTTGAAATCGCTCAAGCCGGGCGGCCGCCTGGCGATCCTCGACTTCACGCCGCCGCCGGGGAAGGAGACCGCGGCGCCGGGCAAGCGAGGGGAGGACGGCCGGCACGGCGTGACGCCGCCGACGGTCGAGCAGGAACTGAAGGCCGCGGGCTTCGAGATCGTGTCGTCGGATTCGTCGAACCGGACCGTGTTCGTGCTGGCGCGGCGTCCGGCCGGCACCGCACAATAAGGCATGTTCGAGCGCTACACGGAGGCCGCCCGGCGCGCCCTGTTCTTCGCCCGATACGAGGCGAGTGAGCTGGGCGCCATGGCGATCGAGACCGAACACATCCTCCTCGGCCTGGTGCGCGACGCGCGCGTGTTGGCGATGCTGCCGTCGCTGCCGCTCGAGCGCTTGCGCGCCGAGATCGATGGCCGCGCCGTCGCGCGCGAGAAAGTGCCGACGTCGATGGAGATCCCGTTCACCGCGGACACCATGCGGGTGCTGCAATTCGCGGCGCAGGAAGCTGACGATCTGCGCCACGCGCACATCGGCGTCGAGCACCTGCTGCTTGGCCTGCTCCGCGAAGAGCATTCGATCGCGGGGTCAGCCCTGGCCGCCCACGGCGTGCGTCTCGGCGACGTTCGCGCCGAAGTCGCCAGGCTGCCGGCGGTGCAAGCAGGATCGCCCCAGGCGCTCGCGTGGTTGCAGATTGACGGGATCACCAGGTTGCTCGAGGAGGAGCTGTCGCCGCGGATCGAACACGATCCCGAGGCCGTCCTGGTAGTGGTCCGCATCCGTTCCGCCCTGGAGCAGCTCCGCGGCAGTCTTGGCGGCTGAACCGTCCGTACGCGAGACTGATCGTCTCGCTTTCCTCGGAACTGGGCGCTTGGCTCAGCGGTAGAGCATCGCCTTCACACGGCGGGGGTCGCCGGTTCGATTCCAGCAGCGCCCACCAATTCAAATGTACGTCACAAATGACTTACACCGCAGGTGCCGCGTGTGAAGCGGCGCCTTATTCGTTGCCCGTCGTGCGCTGGTCGTGCAGCGTGAAGTCAGGCGCGTTCGAGGTCGTCCAGCAGCGACCACAGCGCCCGAGGGTCGACAATCTGGACTGGCGCGCCGTCCGCCACGCTCAGGAGATCCTTGTCGCCCGTGACGAGCACATCGCAGTCCACCGCGGCAGCGAGGATCAAGGTGTCGGCCTCATCGCGGACCGCGTGCGACGTAGCTGCCGTCGGCAGGGGCACGGACTCGGCGCGCGCACGAACGAACGTGACCACCGCTTTGGCCGTGGCCGCATCGACGCCGAGACGCGGCAGCGCGCGCGCCAGTTCGTCGAGGACCTGCGGCGAAACCACGATCGTGTGTTGTTCGAGCAATCGCTCGATGAGGTCACCGCAGAGACCGCGGCCGCCGAAGGCCGAAGCCAGCACGTTCGTATCGCAGAACACCCTCACGAGATCGCACGGAACACGTCGTCGTCGGTCACGAAGCCGGCCGCCGAGGCCTGCGGCAAGGTGCGTGCGCGCAGGGAGCGAAACTCTTCGACGGCGAGCGCACGCTCGAGGAGATCGCGCGCCACATCGCTGACGGTGCGCCCGCGCGCCTTCGCCAATCGCATGATCCGGCGTTTCGTGCCTGGGCTCAGGCGAAGATTCAGAGTTGTCTCCATGTCCTTTCCTATTGTAACACGGCGTATTACAACGCCCGTGGCTCGACGTCTCGCCATCTTCGGATCGCGGCGGCCGACTTCCGCGCGTACATTCACCCGCTGACCATGACTTCGCTGATGTCCGGATCGAGGATCAGATGCGCCATCGGGCGGAGGAAGGCCTTCGTTATGTCTTCAGCATTTGTCTGAGCTTGGCTTTGCGCAGGACGTCCACGGGCGACGGCGTCACGGCATTCATCCAGCGCTGGAGTTGTAGGACCGTCACGCCATGATGAGTCGCGGGCTCGCGGACCTGGATTTCCAGCCGCGTGGCCGGGCCGAGCCCCTCGACCCAGCCGTCGCGCTTGAGCCGCGCGAGACCGAGCCCGGCCGCTTCATAGACGGTTGATGCCTCGACGTCGACGCTATGGGAGATGCCCGTCGCGCTCTTAAAGCTGACGGTGCAGACGCGTAGTCCCACGAGGGGGAAGGGTAACATATTCGCTATTTGTTCGCTCGTCTTAACAGGGCACCGCTCAAGCATTCCGACCTTCCGCCCTAAGCCGGACCGCGGCGGACGGCAGGCCGCTAACGCACGGGTTTCGATTTCGGGTTGACACAGCTCCGCGCCAGTCTTGGCGGCTGAACCGTCCGTACGCTAGACTGATCGCTCGCTTTCCTCGGAATTGGGCGCTGAGGGTCGACGGTAACTCTTTGTAACTTTTCCTCGCTGGACGCCTAGCTCAGCTGGTTAGAGCGCGCGCTTCACACGCGCGAGGTCGCAGGTTCGAGTCCTGCGGCGTCCACCACTCCCTTTCGTGCCGGGTCGCCGGCATTGCCGAGCGCGCGTTTCAGTGCCCTCGAACGTCGCCGCTTCCCACTTCATTACATCGTGGCGACGAGTCGTGCGGTAGTGTGTAGGTAGAGGGCCACGATGACGGATATCAAACGGATCAGCGTGGAAGAAGCGCATGACAAGACGACGGGCCAGCAGGCCTTGCTCGTTTGCGCGTACGAGGACGAGGCGAAGTGCCGGACCTTCAGGCTGGAGGGCTCCATCTCGCTGTCGAACTTCCAGTCCCGGGTCGCCGCGTTGCCGAAAACCCAGGAGCTCATCTTCTATTGCGCCTGACCTGCCGAAGCGAGCGCTGCCGGTCAGGCAGCGAAGTATCAGACACAAGGCTTCACCAGGGTCTGGGCGCTCGAGGGCGGCGTTGCCGCATGGAAAGCAGCCGGGTATCCCACGGGGTAGGCCTCGCGCGCCGCGGGCCACCGACAGAAAGGGGTCGCGATGGAAAGAACCAAACGCAGCACCATGGCGTACTGGGGCGTCACCGGGTTGTTCGCCGGCCTGATGATGCTTTCGGGCGCCATGTATCTGTCGGGGGCGGCGCCGATTCGTGAAGGCCTGACGCACCTCGGCTACCCCGGCTACCTGCTGATCATTCTCGGGACGGCCAAGCTCCTCGGCGGCCCCGCGCTGCTGCAGAACCGCATGCCGCTGCTGCGGGAATGGGCGTACGCCGGGTTCACCATCAATCTGATCGGCGCCACGGCGTCGCACGTGTTCGCCGGCGATGCCCTCACCGTCGCAATGCTGCCCGCGATCTTCCTGGGGCTGCTCGCCGCATCGTATATGTTGCAGCCCGGGAAGTTCGTTCGAGGGCCCGATGGGCGCCGGACGGTAGCGGCTGCGTGACGGTTCTGACGATGTAGTTACAACCGCCAGGCGTACTGGAGCTTGATGAGGAGCTGGTTCGAATCCAGTTGCCAGCGCTCGAGAATCGATCTTACGTTGTGGTTGTAGACGATAAACAGATCGGCGGCGGGGCGGAACGTCCAGCGCAGACGGGTGTTGGTCCCGAGCGATCGACTGTCGGTGTCGTACTGGACGTAGCTCGAGAGCGACAGGTCGGGTGACACGTTAACCCGCAGGCGCGTGCCCGTGACAGTCTGGGTGAACCGTCCGGTGGCGAGCCGGCCGATGTTCCGTTCCCCAGAAAACTCCACTGTGACCAGCGGCGCCGGGTTCCATGCGCCGGTCCAGAGGATCTGATCGAGATCGCCGTTGTAGAAGCCGCCGAACCACCAGGTAACCTGTGCGTAGAGGGGGCGTTTTTGAGCGGTGCCAGCTTCGAGGCGGTAGCGCAGCCACTGGTAGGTGCCCGCCGGAATGGCGACGCCGCCAACGCTGAAGGGCTCGATCAGTCGCTCGCCGGTTGGATTGGCGTTGAACTCGAATCGATCGCCGCTGCGGAATCGCCAGTTCAGCGGCGCGAAGAACACGCGGTAGCTTTCCCAACGGCCGGACCGGTCGGTGGCCAGCGACGGTTCGAATTCGTGGAACAGTTGCTGGAGGGGCCCGCGCGCGATACGAGTGCGATTGTTCACGCTGACGTTGAGCAGCTGTACCGCCGGCCGGGGCACGAAGCCGAGCGACGGCTCGAAGTCGCGGCCGAGGCGTTTGTAGGTCAGCGCGATATCCCAGGCGTCGTTCGGGTAATCCAGCTTGAACCCGTGGGCGGTCCTGTCGCGGCCGAGACCGTCCCGCCCGTTGACGAGCCCCCACACGCCGGCGAGGAAGTTCTTGTTGCCGCGAAATCTCGAGGTGGCGTAGGTGAAATCACCGCCCGCGAGCCAGCTGCCGCGTCGTCCGAGAGGATCGCCGGTCGTCGCGATCGCGCCGACCCATGATTCGCGCCACAAGTTTCGCTTCACACGTGCGACCGCCAGCGTCTGCCGCTCCGGCGCAATGGTTCCCTCGCGGCCGGTATGCACGACCAGGCCGCCGAAACTGGCTCCCCCGGCTCGCCCATTGATTTTCGCGCCCGCGCGGATCGGGATCGGCCTCCCTTCAATCAGTCCGATGCGGCGACTGAAGTAGGGCAGCACGTCCTGTCCGAGCCCGAGGCCGAACGCGAAGATGTCATCTCCCTCCAGAAAGAACGTTCGCTTCTCTGGGAAGAAGAGGGGAAACCGCGTCAGATTGGTGCGGCGCGTGTCGACCTCGGTTTCCGCGAAGTCGGTGTTCACCGTGAGGGAGGCGAGAACGTCCGTTCCCAGCCGCTGGGTGACGTCGAGGCTTGGCTGAAGATCGCGATCGAGGCGAACGTCAGGTGCCGGTACGCCGACGCCCGCCGTGGCGGCGGGCCGGACGGTCAGGCCGAGGCCGAGATCGAACTCGGGCAGATCGGTGAGCAGCCCCGCGCGACTCGTCTGCGTGAGCTGGAACTGACGCTGCGGCGATGCCCAGCGATCGACCTCGAGCCGGCGCGGGATCCGCCGCTGCACGTTGAAATGCCATTCGCGCGCGTCGCTCTTGAAGCTCAGGCTCTGCACGGGAATCAGGATCTCGGCGCTCCAGCCGGTGGGCGTCCGCACCGCGCCCGCTTCCCAGATCGCGTCCCAATCCGGGTTGTTGCTCTCGCCGCCGGGATTGATCAGGCCGTCGTAGCGCGCGCCGTTCGGGTTGACGGCGAAAATGTAGCCCGACCGGCCGTCGAGCGATGGGCCGAGCACGATGCGGATGTGATCCTCGGAATCGAGCGGCGCGTCGCGACGCACGCTGTAACTGACGATGCCGGACGGATCCGGGTCGTGGCAGACGATGCCGATGGCGAGCGCGGTCGGACTGGCTAGCACGCGCACGGTCGTCTCCGCGCTGGCGGGCGCGCCTTCGCGAGGATCGACCTGCACGAGTCGTTCGATCACCGGCGCCGTGGCCCAACCAGGTTCAGTGAGTCGCCCGTCGACGCTCAAGGGGCCATTGAACGGACCCGCGCGAAGCTGCGGCACCGGGGCGCCCTGGGCAAAAGCAGGCGTCGCGCCGGTCAGCAACGACGTGACAGCGATGGCAATCGCCCGGGCGCAGCGGCTCACTGACCGGCGGCGCGGCTCTTACCGAGCAGGTCCACGGCAGCGCGAACGCCGGCGGCGAGCTTCGTCGCCGGGCCGGTTCCGTAGTAGTGGAGAAAGACCACCATCGGTTTCACGTCGGTCATGTGGTGATGGATCGCCACGATGTCGATGCCGTGCGATCGGAGGGCCTTGAGCACCGGCTGAAGTTCGGACTCCAGCATGGCGACATCTCCGGCGATCATCGCGTCGGCGTCGGATCCTGCGAATGCCGCCCAGGTATTCAGACCCATGCGCGCGTTGATCTTCGCGCCATGCTCGCGCACGTCCAGGTCCGGCCGGCCGATGGTGATCTTGTAGACCGGACCGGACTGTTCGCCCTGGTGTCCGATGATCTTCGCCACGGTGGCGCCAGTCACGCCGGCGGTTGATGCTCCGGCGGCCTGCATGGGCTGGGCCTTCGTCGCGGCCGCGTCGATGATCGCCACCGCCGGCTTCAGTTTCCGCGCCAGTTCCGCCGCAGTGCCCATGCCGTGGACATGCATGTAAAAGATCCGCGGCTGTTCCCAGAAGAAATGGTTGTGCAGGGCAGTCACCGCCAGTCCGTTGTCCAGCACGGCCGACATCACCGGGTTGACTTCGTCCTCGGTCAGGACGAGATCACCCATCAGGACGTGCATGCCGTCGCCTGGCGTCAGCGCCACCCAGCCACCGAAGCCGAATGGCGTCGGCGCGGTGCGTCCCCCGATCTTCACGCTCAGGTCGCCCCTCGGAATGTTCACCTTCAGGACCCCGTCCTTGAAATCTCCC
>JANOJK010000477.1:0-3297 GCA_031408165.1 Acidobacteriota bacterium
TTCGGTCACCACGAGCACGCACGAGATGAAACGGGGCCAGATGTCTTTGGCGTGATAGAGCAGGCGGCCCGAGCCGTCGAGCTCCGCGCGGGCGGCGTGCGGCTCGCCGACGAAGTACGCGTCGATCGCGCGGCTGGCCAGGGCGCCCGGCATGTCGGGCGGCGGCAGCTCGACGAAACGGATCTTCGCGGGGTCCACGCCTTGATCCTTCATCAGCTTGCGGATGACCAGGTTCTGGTTGCTGTACTTGCTGGGGATCGCAAACACGCGCCCCTCGAGGTCCTTCAGCGACGTGGCCGCCAAATCCTTGCGCACGATGACGGTGGATCCGTCCCGGTGCCCCAGGTACGCAATACGGACCTTGACCCCCTGCTCGCGCAGCTTCATCGCGAGCGGCGCGATCATGAACGTCGCGTCGAGCCGCCCGCTCTTCACGGTCTCGACCACCGTGGGAAAGTCGGTGAAGCGCTGCGACTCGAAGCGCGTGGTCTGGCTGGTCTTCGACGCGAAGTCCGTGACCGGGCACGTCAGATGGCAGGTGACAGGCAGGAACCCCACGGCAAGCGTCTCGCGCCCGCTGCCCACAGATTCCCCCGTCGTCGTCTCCGACCGCTGCCACGGTTGCAGCCGCAGCGCGGCGAGGATGGCGACGAAGGCCAGGGCCCCCGCGCCCCAGCGGACGAAGGGTGACGACAGCACGTTCATGCTCTTCTCTCCTGTCCGGCTTCGACGTCCGATTCAAGACCCAGCACCGTGAGAATCCGGTGCACCGCGCGCACGACCTCGGGATGGGTGGGATCGCGCGGCCGCGCCATCTCGAGCACGACCTCGTCGCGCACGCGCGCCGGCCGCTCCGACAGCACCAGCACGCGGTCGGCGAGCTGCGCGGCCTCCTCGATGTCGTGGGTGACGAGGACGACCGTGCGCGGCTGCTCGCGCAGGATCCGCGCCAGCTCGCGGCGCATCTTGAGGCGCGCCAGGTAGTCGAGCGACGAGAACGGCTCGTCCATCAGCAGCAGCGGCATCTCGCCGCCAAGCGCGCGGGCCAGCTCGACACGCTGGCGCATGCCGCCCGACAGCTGATGAGGGTAGACCCCGGCGAACGCCGTGAGCCCGATGAGATCGAGCAGGGCATCCGCGCGCCGGCGACGCTCGCGTCGATCCGGCACCTGGCCCAGGCCGAGCAGGATGTTCTCGTCGGCGGTCAGCCACGGAAACAGCCCGTCCTGCTGGAACACCATCCCGAGCCGTGCGGGCCGGTGGACACTGCCCGTGCTCGGTGACAACCACCCCGAGCACAGGTTCAACAGCGTGGTCTTGCCACAGCCGGACGGGCCGACGAGCGCGACGAATTCCCCCTCGCGCACATCGATGTCGATCCCGCCGAGCACTTCGACGGCGCCAAACGTCACGGTGACGCCGTCGAGGCGGAGGAGCGTGGCCGGCATCATCGCTCGTATCCCCACCGGACGCTCGGGATCCGCGTGAGCTGCACGAGGAGCCGATCCAGCGCGGCGCCGATCACGCCGATGACGAGCATGGCCGCGGCCAGCAGATCGATGCGCAGCCCGTTCCGCGCGTCCCAGATCGCGAACCCGAGTCCGTCACGCCCCGCAATCATCTCGGCGGCCACGACCACGAGCCACGACAATCCGGCGGTGACCCGCAGGGCCGTGATGATCTGCGGGGCGATGGCCGGCAGCGTCACTGCCGTCACCACCCGAGGTCCCGTGATGCCGAGGTCGCGTGCCACGCGGAAGAACACGCTGGGAATGTTCGCGACGGCGGCGCTCGTCGAGAGGACGATGGGAAAGAAGACCGCCATGAAGATCAGGAAGATGGCGGGGGGATCGCCGATCCCGAGCCAGAGAATCGCGAACGGAATCCAGGCCAGGGGCGACAGGCTCCTGAAGAAATTGACCAGCGGCAGAAAGGCCGTGCGCGCGCGCGCGGAGTGTCCCAGCAGCAGGCCCGCCGGCACGCCGAGGCTCACCGCGAGCAGGAATCCGATCGAGACGCGGAACAGCGACGCGACCGTATCGATCATGAGGCGCCCGCTTCTCAGTTCGGACCACACGCCGCGGGCGACGTCCCAGGGATGCGGAAAGAGCGATGACGGAAAGATCTCCGCCGACGCCACGATCGCCCACACGGCGACGAGCACGACCGGCGTTACGACAGGGAGCAGGGTGGAGGCTGTCCTTGAAACGGGTTGGGCCATGGGTCCGCTGCGCTGATTCCAGCGAGGCCCGCTAGTATCGCATCAACGCCGCGATCCCTTCCGCCCGTCTGGAAGATAGCGCCATCTAGTGTGAACACACTACGAGCCGGGCGCGGCCACGCACGCGCGCCGCGAGACCTGTTGTAGGATCGCGCGTCACCCCCTGACCCCGGCATTGATGTCCACCCGATTCCTGCTGTCCACGTCCCTGCTGCTTGCCGCGATCACGGCCGCGTGCTCGTCGAACTCGTCGCGGCGAGAGCGCGAGGCCGAGCCGTCGCCGCAGGCGTACCGCGAAGCCGTGACGGCGTTCTACGCCGGCCTGTCCGCCATGCAGACGACCCAGGAGGTGCTGGCGCGGGAGAAGTTCGACCGTGTCGTCGCGCTCGTACCGCAGGAGCCCGCGGGATGGGCCGACCTCGGCCTGCTCCTGCTGCGACAGCAGGAGCTGGACCAGGGGGCGCAGCACCTGGCTCGCGCCGCCGCCCTCGCGCCCGAGAGCGGGGAGCTGCAGCGGCTGCAGGCGCTCGCGGAGGGCCGGCGCGGAAATCTCGCCGACGCCATTCGTCATTGGCAGAAAGCCCTCGAACTGGACCCGGCGGATCTGGAGGCCGCGTACTCGCTCGCCCTGGACACCGAGCGGCAAGGCGGAGCCGACAACGATGGCAGGGCCGGGCAGATTCTCGGCCAGCTTCTCGCGCGACGTGAGAATCTCGCGGCGCGTCTCGAGTACGTGCGCATCGCGGCGAAACGCGGGGACCAGGCGGCGCTCCAGAGTGGGACTGCCCCGCTGACCGCAGCCTCAGTCGCGTGGCCGGCGGCCGCGAAGGATCAATTGGCGACGCTGCTGGCTTCCGCCGCGGAAAACCCGAGAGCGGCGGCGACGCGCGTCGCGTTCCTGAAGAACGTCCTCCTGCGCGAACAGGCCTACCGCACCGCCCTCGCCGAGGTCAGCACGCCGCGGGAGGAAGTGGGTCAGCCCGTGACGCGTTTCCTCCGGCTGAAGAACCCCGACCCGCAGCCCGCGCCGGCGGACGAGGCGCTGGCGTTCACGATCGAGACTGTAGCGGACGCAC